>WQXP01000033.1 GCA_009784765.1 Oscillospiraceae bacterium
TCATGTTCGCAAGGAAAATTGACTTGCTCTTGTTTGCGTCTTCGGCCGCTTTACGCGATTTCTCTATTTCGGCGATATATGCTTTTTGTTCGCGTAAATCGCGTGTATACCCGATTACAACATCGTCGTTGCCGTATTTTGCGCGAACAAGCGTGATTTCCGTGGGAATCAGCGTGCTTCCATCGGGCATTTTATGCACCCACTCAAAGAAACAACTGCCATCTTCAAAGGCGAGTTTCAGCAGCCGCGCTGCCTCTTCTATGGATTTGCTTCCGTCGGGCTGAAACTCCGGCCAGCAGTTGTGGAAACGCTCCCTATACATTTGCTTGCTCGGGAAGCCGTACAGCTTCATGCCGGACACGTTACAGTCAATCAGATTGAAATTTCTGTCCCAGATATTTATTCCGAGGGGTGAGGTATCAAGCATCAGCATCAGCCGCTCTTGTATCGCTTTTGTTTCGCTTATGTCAGTCAAAGAACCCGCCACAAAGACAGTATTGCCTTCATTATCACGGATTGCTTCGCCGCAAGCACGGAAATATGAATACACACCGTCTTTCTTGCGCAGGCGATATTCTACGTCAAAAGGGGTTTTCCCGCTCCTGTCAAGTACATGGTCGGTAAAAACTTTATCTGATTTTTCTACATCGTCGGGATGGATTCTGCTTCTTACACTGTCGAGTACATTCGGAAAATCGCTTTCTTTTTCATAGCCTAACAAACGCCTGAACTCATCAGACCATTTGAAAACATTCATAGGGTTGACTGAGTCTTCTTTCACTATTTCCGTTTCCCACAACCCGATATGTGTCGCTTTGACCATCAAATTAAGCTTCTTCAGCTGAAGTTCGTTCTGCTTGTGCGACTGTGCAAGCTCCTCCTGTGAACTCATTAAGCGGCGTTCAATAATTCTTGAAAGAACCATCGCGATTGCAATACAAACCCCGAGTACAAGAAGCGTAATTGCCGCACCAATCACAAGGAGCGATATGATTTTACTGTCATCTTCCGCCGTGTCGTACCCTACGAAAACCATTCCCATAACCTGCCCGTCGATTCCGAACAACGGAATGACTTGAGCGAGCAAGTTACTGCCGAAAACCTGCACGTTTCCTTCGTATATTTCCCCCGCCAATACTATTTCGCTGGCTTCTTCTAAAATCGTACCGCCTAAAGGATAAGTTCCGTCTGTATCAACAAGAGTTGTTGAAATCCGTTCGTCGCGTAAAAACGCACTTATTTCACACCCGGTGAGTTCTTTTAATCTGTGTGCAAATTCTTGAACATCTAACCTGAATCCTAAAGATATAACTCCGATTAAATTACCGCCGCTGTCGTAAACCGGCGTACCGGCATACACACCGAGGCGTATAACCGCCCCTTGCGTAATAACCGATGCACGCTGCCCTTCCAAAGCCAATTTCACATGAGGTTGGTTAGAAACATTGTCCCCCGTCGTTTCGGGGGCGTGCCGCGTAATGATATAACCTTGGTTGTCAATAATATTGCAAAAGTCAATCTGCGTCATAGTTTTGAGAGAGTTCGCCATGTAGATAATTTTGTCAATGTCGTCATTCACGAGTGCCTCAATCAAATCAGGATTATTAGCCATTCCGATTGCCGCAACCTGTGCCTTGATTTCCATTTCGCGGAGTTCGTTTTCTAACACCGTTACAGCAGCTTCAATCTTGTCTTGCTTGGTGTTGTTTAATTCACGGCTGAAAATAAACAAAGACAGCGTAAGAACAGCCACCCCACACGCGACTGTCAAGGCGACCATGGATATAAGGATTCGTCTTCGTATATTCATGAAAGCTTCCTTCCTTCACAGATACCGCAAAACCCTATGCAATGATTGCAAGAGTTTTGCGGTTATCATCTCATCTTAACTTAACTTGTTGTCAAGATTCGCCCTACGGACGGGCAAAGCCCGCCCTCTGGGCTTATCTCTTCTTTAGCTTATCTCAACCTAAACCGTGAAATCAATCCGCTCAACACTTCCGCCTGTCCGTTCATTTCCTCAGAAGCGGCGGCTGATTGCTCCGCCGTTGCCGAATTCTGCTGAACGACCTGCGTAACACCTGATACACCGGTGTTGATTTGTTCGATTGCACCGTTTTGCTCTCCCGACGATTGTGCGATTTCGGCAATAATTTTCGCGCTTTCCCCGATTCCCGTAACAATCTCGTTAAGGCTTTCTGCCGTTTCGTTAGCGATTCGCGTGCCGAGTTCCGCTTTTTGTGCCGAGTTAGAAATAAGAGCCGCAGTTTCTTTCGCCGATTCCGCCGATTTAGCCGCAAGATTCCGCACTTCTTCCGCAACCACAGCGAACCCTTTACCCGCCTGCCCCGCACGCGCCGCTTCGACTGCGGCGTTAAGTGCAAGAATGTTGGTCTGGAACGCTATATCGTCAATCGCCTTGATGACTTTGCTGATGTTTTGGTTGGCTTGGTTGATTTCGCTGACCGCCGTAATCATCTGCTTCATTTGATTGTTGCCTTTTTCGGCGTTCGCCATAATCGTGTCGGCAAGCTGAGCCGCTTCATTTGTCCGCGCTGTGTTCTCTTTGGTTTTAGCGGCAATGTCTTCAATAGACGCCGACAATTCTTGAATCGTTGCCGCCTGCTCCGTTGAACCGCTCGCAAGAGCAGTCGCACCGTCGGCGATTTGGCTCGCCCCCGCTGTTACTTGTGAAGACGCACTGTTGATTTCAGAGAACATAGCATTGAGGTTGTCAAGCACCTTCATCAGCGAATTTCCGATTGTATCGTCAGAGGAAAGCTTTTTCACGTTCACAGTCAAGTCACCGTTCGCGATTTGCTCTAACTCCTGTGAGGAAGCTACAATGTGGTCGATTAAACTGCCGCAGTCTTTGGTTAATTTCCCGATTTCATCGAGGCTCATCATGTTGCTCTCTAATATTCTTTCGTCTTCGGGCGAAACAGTAATGTCGCCCGTAGTCCCTGCTTTGTGCATGAACGCGGAAAGTTGTACAATCGGTTTGCTGATTCCGTTGGCGATTTTCAATATAATCAGCACAGCCAACACCAGCCCGACAACCCCGATTATGACACCGTTGCGTATCATAGCCATAACTGTCGAAGTCAGTGACGCACGCGGAACGCCGACAAAGATTGTCGCAAAGGTGTCGCCGTCAATGTTCAGCAGTGGTCTGTAGATTGCTTCATACTGCTCGCCTAAGACATTCGCAGTCCCGAAAAACGTCCGTCTTTCGGAGTTGACACGCTGATAGACTGCCGCCGACATCTGCGTTCCGACGACACGTTGCCCGTTCTGAACAACAGTCGTGTTCACCCGCGTGTCCCCCGCAAATAGCGTTACCTCGGCGTTGAATTTCGCCTTCAACTCGTCCACGACTTCATCGGTGTCTAATCTGTAACCCGCCGACAAAGCACCAACAATAACACCGTCAGCGTTATAAATCGGCGAGCCCGTATGGCAGATAACCAGCATATTTCCGCCCGACCCGAAAGACGTTGTAATCGTGCCGTTTAATGCTTCGCTGATACTGCGAACGCCGCTTATGTCCTGCCCGAAGTTGGTAGGGTCGGCGGTTCGTGCGAGTGCCGTACCGTCAGCCCCCGCGACAGTGAAATAGCTGATTCCGTAGCGGCTTACATAGGGCGTGAGGTAGCTGATAATCGCCGCCGTGTCTTCGGCTTCTACCGCCGCAACTAAGTTAGGGTTGCGTGCCATCGAAAAAGACGCGGCGTAAGTCGCTTGCTGTGCGTTGTCTAAGTAAGCCTCCAAGCTGTTGGAGAAAGCGTCGAGCTTGCTGCTGATTGTGTAGTCGCCAAAGCTTAAAAACTCAACGCTGGTGTAAATTGTCAGAACAGCAATCAGCACCACTAAAATAAGTGCAACGGGGAGAACGATTTTGTTTCGCAGTTTCAAATCCTTGAATTTCATGGGTATAACCTTCCTTTTGATTATTATTTATGATGATATTTATTATAACACATAAAAATGCAAAAATCAAGTATTTATAGAAAATTTGTTCTTACTGCAAGCCTGCGTACTGAATGAAACTCGTCTTGACAAATCACAGATTGTGTGATATAATAGACAGCAGTTGCTCCAACCCCGCTCCTGTTTTGGCGGAAACCTTGAGCCGCGGCTCTCCCGAATTATCCGTCATGTTGCCGCTGTCAATCAGGTCACACTTGTTCAGAACCACGATTACAGGGATTTCCGCCGCGCCGAGTTCTGCCAAAAGCTTTGCGGTAACTTCTGCTTTTTCGCGATATTCCGGGTCGGCAGCATCGCAGACGTGCAGGATTATATCAGCCGCCGCCGCTTCCTCAAGGGTTGACTTAAATGCTTGAATCAAGTGGTGCGGCAATCGCCGAATAAGCCCGACTGTGTCAACAAGCATGATGTTTCGCCCGTCAGGCAAGGAGACATTTCTTGATAGGGGGTCGAGTGTTGCGAAAAGCCTATCCTCCGCGAGCGTGTCCGCGTTAGTCAGTGCGTTCAGGAGCGTTGATTTACCCGCATTGGTATACCCGACAATCGCGGCGGTGATTACGCCGTCTTTCTTGCGGCGCGTGCGGGAATAGCCTCGCCGCGTTTCGAGTTCGCGAAGCTCATCGGTGAGTTTTTCGATGCGGCGGCGAATGTGCCGCTTATCGCTCTCGAGCTTGGTTTCCCCCGGCCCGCGGGTGCCGATTCCTCCGCCGAGCCGCGACAGCGACGTTCCGAGCCCTGCGAGTCGCGGCAAGCGATACTTGAGTTGGGCGAGTTCGACTTGGAGTTTACCCTCCCGGGATTTCGCCCGCCCGGCGAATATATCGAGAATGAGCATAGTGCGGTCGATTGTTCGACGCTCCGTTGCTTTTTCGATGTTGCGGATTTGACCTGCGGACAACTCACAGTCGAAAATGAGCAGAATGTCGCTGTCCGCGTCGCTTTCGGCAAGCTGTTTGATTTCCTCAAGCTTGCCCTGCCCGATTGCAGTCGCCGCGTCTAATGACTTGCGCCGCTGAATTACAGTCGCGAAGACGCTTGCTCCTGCGGTTTTGGCAAGCTCTTCGAGTTCTGCGAGGGATATTTCGGCGGCTTCGGATTTGTCGCGCTCAAAGCTGATTCCTACAAGAATAGCAGAGGTTTGTTCAGGTTTTGATGTTTCGTGAATTTTCCTTGGCATTTTTTACATTTCCTTTCCTAATCAGAGGTATTTATGAATTACGATGTAGTAATAATCGGAGCGGGAGCCGCGGGGCTTTACACTGCGATAAACCTTGCGGAGTTCGCGCCGCAGTTGCAAGTGCTTGTGCTTGCGAAGAAGTCTCTGCATATTTGCAACACTGCTATGGCGCAGGGCGGAATCGCCTTCGCCCTTGATGAAGCAGATGTTGAGGCGCATATCGCCGATACGCTCAAGGCGGGGGGATACGCGAATAACACGGAAGCTGTGCGAATTATGGTGGAGGGCTCTGCTCGTGAATATAAGGCATTGTGCGAACTCGGCATGGTTTTCGACAGCGATTGGGGATTAGAGGGAGGACACTCCCAACGCAGGATTGCTCATTGCAAAGACAGCACAGGCGCGGCTCTCATGGAGGTGCTTGGTGCGAAAGTCCGCGATTTGTCGAATGTAACGCTGCTTGAGAACACCGAGGTGTTCGCGGTTGAGCGCAGCAATGAACGATTCGCGATTTCGGCGCGCTGTGGACACCGCGCCCTACACTTCTATTATACCACAAAAGTATGTGTTTTGGCAACAGGCGGAATAGGAAAACTTTTCGATTTCACGACAAACTCGGAAATTGCCACAGGGGACGGCATTCGATTCGCGGAACAGCTCGGCGCGACACTCAAAGACATGGATTTAGTTCAGTTCCATCCGACGGGATTCTCCGACTCCGGTCGTCCTCCGGCTAACGCCTCCGGCGACCTCCGCGCGGCAGGGAAACCCTGCCTGCTTGGCACAGAAACGAGCGGCGTGGTTCTGCTAATCAGTGAAGCAGTTCGCGGAGAAGGCGCGGTTCTGCTGAACGAGAGGGGCGAGGAGTTCACCGACGAGCTTGCTCCCCGCGATGTTGTGTCGAAAGCTATACTAAGCGAAATAAATCAGCAAATTTCGACGGATTGTGTATATTTAGATATAACACACAAGCCGCCCGAGTTCGTGAAAAAGCGATTTCCGTTCATATACGAGAAGCTCACGGAACATGGCTATGACCTCACTCGCGACAGAATCCCGGTCCGCCCGTGCCAGCATTACCTCATGGGCGGAATCAGCACTGCTCTGAACGGGGCTACACTTGTCCCGAATTTGTACGCAGTCGGCGAATGTGCTTGCACAGGCGTTCACGGGAACAACCGCTTAGCGAGTAACTCTTTGCTTGAGGCGTTGGTGTTCGCACGTTTAACCGCTCAAACAATTGTAACGACAGGAGAAGAAAAATCATGATTTTACCGAAATTGCCGCAGCATTACATTGACGACATAGTCAAAACCGCCCTTGCCGAGGATATAAACTATATTGATGTCGCGACGGACTTTCTGTTCGACGCGAGCCATACTTCCCGCGCAGAGCTTGTCGCGAAAGAAAACGGCGTTCTGTCAGGGAGTTTAGTCGCGCATTTCGGCGGGAATGCGTCTTATTTGTTCTCCGACGGACAGTCCGTGAACAAAGGCGACATAATCGCGAAAATCCATGGCAATACGGCGGACTTGCTCAAGTATGAACGCAGTATGCTCAACATTTTACAACACATGAGCGGGATTGCCACCGAAACTCGACGCTATGTTGACGCAATCGCGGGGACGCGGGCGACTATTTGCGACACTCGCAAGACGCTCCCGGGGCTTCGGGCGATGCAGAAGTACGCGGTTTTGTGCGGGGGCGGGAAAAATCACCGTTATAATCTCAGCCAAGCGGCAATGCTCAAAGATAACCATATAGACGCTTGCGGAGGTATTACCCGGGCAATAACAGCGCTTCGTGAACGTGTCGGGCATATGGTGGCGATTGAAGTCGAAGTCCGTGATTTGGCACAATTACGAGAGGCATTAGACTGTCGCGCAGATGTGATTATGCTCGATAACATGAGCGTTGACATGATGCGAGAAGCAGTCGCGATTACCGCAGGGCGTACAAAACTCGAAAGCAGTGGAAACATCACACTCGAAAATGTGCGGCAAGTCGCCGAAACAGGCGTGGATATAATCAGCGTAGGGGCTTTGACGCATTCGGTGAAAGCTCTTGATATAAGCATGAGGTATGTTTCATGAAAACAAACACCTTTAAGTTGAAAGCACCTTTCCAACCCACAGGCGACCAACCCGCCGCTATTGCCGCACTCACAGAAGGGATTTTACGCGGCGACAAAGCACAGACTCTCATGGGGGTAACAGGCTCAGGGAAAACCTTCGCGATGGCGAATATAATCGCCGCGTTAAATCGCCCGACTTTGGTGCTTGCCCACAACAAAATCCTTGCGGCGCAGTTGTGCAGTGAGTTTAAGGAGTTCTTTCCCGAAAACGCGGTGGAATACTTCGTCAGCTATTATGACTATTACCAACCCGAAGCCTACATTCCCGGGCGGGATATGTATATCGAGAAAGACTCTGCCATTAACGAAGAAATCGACCGTTTGCGCCACTCGGCGACTTTTTCCCTTGCAGAACGAAACGACGTGATTATAGTCGCGAGTGTGTCGTGCATATTTTCCATGGGAAGCGTGGAGGAATATCGCGCCAACGTAGTGTCCCTTCGTGAGGGCATGGAAATATCGCGGGAAGCAGTCATGAAACGCTTAGTGGCAATCCAGTATCAGCGAAACGACGTGAATTTCACCCGTAACAAGTTTCGCGTTCGCGGAGATGTGCTTGAAATCTTCCCTGCCGGCGGCTTAACAGAAAGGGCGTTAAGGATTGAGTTCTTTGGCGACGAAATTGAGCGAATCAGCGAAATTGAAGTCGTGTCGGGGAATGTCATAGCGCGATTCGCCCATACCGTGATTTTCCCTGCGACGCACTACGTCATCGACGAGGGGCGAATAGAAGACGCAATCAAGGAAATTCAGGCGGAAATGCACGAGCGTGTGGAGTATTTCACCAACAATCACCGCTTAATCGAAGCCCAGAGAATCGCAGAGCGAACTACTCATGACATTGAAATGCTCCGCGAAATCGGGATTTGTAAAGGCATAGAAAACTACTCCCGCATACTCGCGGGGCGCGAACCCGGTTGTACGCCCATAACGCTGCTTAATCACTTCGATGAGAACTCACTGCTCTTTATAGACGAGAGCCATGTTACCCTTCCGCAGATTCGCGGAATGTTCGGCGGCGATGCAGGGCGAAAGCGCAACCTGATTGACTACGGGTTCAGATTGCCCTCTGCCTACGACAATCGCCCCATGAATGCAGATGAGTTTCATGCCACAGCGCGGGAACGCTTCTCGTCGGTTTATGTGTCGGCGACTCCCGGGGCGTTCGAGCGTGAAACCTCCGCCCAAATCGCCGAGCAGATTATTCGCCCGACAGGGCTTGTAGACCCGCAAATCAGCGTTCGCCCTGTTGAGGGGCAAATCGAAGACTTGCTCAGCGAAATAAATACCCGCACTCAGCGCGGTCAGCGGACGCTGATTACGACACTCACCAAGAAGATGGCGGAAGACCTTACGCGCTATCTCAAGACTTTTGATGTGAAATGCGTGTATATGCACTGCGATATTGACACACTCGAGCGTATGGAAATAATCCGCGACCTGCGCCTCGGGGTGTATGACGTGCTTGTGGGAATCAACCTGCTCCGTGAAGGATTAGACCTGCCTGAAGTTTCGCTGATTGTGATTTTAGATGCGGACAAAGAAGGCTTTCTGCGGAGTGAAACGTCCCTTGTGCAGACAATCGGGAGAGCGGCGCGGCATGAGCAAGGTCAGGTCATTATGTATGCCGATGTTGTTACACGCTCAATGGAAGCCGCAATCCGTGAGACGGACAGGCGGCGGAAAATCCAAGAGGAGTATAACGCCAATCACGGAATAGTCCCTAAGAGCGTGGTGAAAGCCATTCGCGACGTTCTTGAAATCAGCAAGAAAGAAGAAGTCAGCAA
>WQXP01000034.1 GCA_009784765.1 Oscillospiraceae bacterium
CAATTGGCGGCAATTGACAATTGACAATGGACAGTTGACAGTTATTTAATTTGAAAGGAATTACAAAACATGAAACTTACAAAAAAATTACTATGCTCATTCATCGCAGGGGCGACTCTGTTCGCATTCACAGGCTGTGACGATTCGGTTGCCCCGGGCAACAGCGGCGCCCCGGGTTCAACGCCCTCTTCCCCGAGCGGGGGTGAAGCTCCTCCTCCGGGAATTGTTGAGTATCCTGCATTCAACGGCGTTCTCAAAGGCGCGGCAGGAAACGTCGGCAATTTAAGCGACGGAGCAATGGCAATCAGAGCCGGCGATACTTTCGCGGTAATCCGCGTTGAAGACTTCGGCGATATTGTTATCGCTTTATTCCCCGACACCACGCCCCTCGCAGTCAATAACTTTATCGCCGTCGCAGAAAGCGGTTATTATGAGGGTAAAATCTTCCACCGCATTATTCATGATTTCATGATTCAAGGCGGTTCTCCTAACGGCGACGGAATGGGCAGCGCACCGGGTTTCCCCGAATATGCCACAGAATACTCTCCTGCCGCGCTTCATCTTCGCGGAGCAATCAGCACCGCTAACAGAGGCGGGGCGACTAACGGCTCGCAGTTCTTCATCGTTACTAAGCAAAATACCGACTGGCTCGACGGTATACACACTGTTTTCGGGCATATGGTAGAGGGCTTTGACGTGTTAGACGCGATTGAGGGTGTCGCAAAAGGCCCCGGCGACAAACCTGTCATTGATGTTGTAATCGAGAGCGTTACAATCCACACCTACGCATAAGTTAAGAAGGAGTTAAAAATCTGTGAAAAACGTAAACAAATCAGTATTTTTTATCATAGCGTCGTTGGTTTTGGTGTTTTCCTATTTTACTGCGGCAGGCGTTTCGACTTGGAATGGCGATAATCGCAGAGTCTGGATTAACGGTGTCAACGACATTCGCTGGGGAATAGACATTCGCGGAGGGGTAGACGTTACCTTCACCGCCCCTGCCGATTATGAGGGCGAAATCACCAACGCAATGGTAGATGCGGCGCGTTCGGTGATTGAAACACGTATGATGGGGCGCGGAATCAACGACTATGAAATCTACACCGACCACGCGAGCCGCCGGATTATCGTGCGTTTCCCGTGGCAAGCAAGCGATGAGAGCTTTGACCCGGAAGCGGCAGTCAAAGAACTCGGGGCTACTGCGCGGCTCACGCTTCGTGAGGGGTTGCCTATGCAGGGCGAAACCGTGGCGGAGTTTCTTGAGGACGAAAGCAACCTCGTGCTTACGGGGGCAGATGTCAATCGTGCATATGCGAATTATGACACCACCAAGAATGAATATGTCGTAGTCTTAAATCTGCACTCGAGCGGAGCGGAAGCTTTCGCACAAGCAACGGGCTTGTTAGCTCCTCTGAATGAGCCTATCTCCATTTGGATGGACGACTTGATGATTTCATCGCCTGTTCCGAATGAGCGTATATCGGGCGGTTCTGCAGTAATCAGCGGAAGCAGGGAGAATCCCTTCACCCGTGAAGCGGCGAGTGCCCTTGCGAATCAAATCAACGGCGGTGCTTTGCCGTTCTCGTTAGTTACGGATACATTCAACGTCATCGACCCGACCATGGGTATGGGTGCGCGGGATGCTATGGCAATCGCGGGGGTGATTGCGTTTATCGCCATGTGCATATTCATGATTGTGCGTTATCGTATTCTCGGCGTAGTTGCCGCTTTCGGATTGACCGGGCAGCTCTTCGGGGCGTTAGCGATTATTTCGGGATTTATCGGCGGGTTTAACGGATTTACACTTACGCTTCCGGGGATTGCAGGTATAATCCTGTCAATCGGAATGGGAATCGACGCGAATGTAATAACAGCAGAGCGGATTAAAGAAGAAGTGCGTTCGGGCAAGACATTGGACGGTGCAGTTCAGTCGGGATATAAGCGTGCGTTCTCCGCGATTTTCGACGGCAACATAACCATGATGATTGTTGCGTTCATTCTCATGGGGGCGTTCGGAACGCCTAACAGCTTTGAAGCGACTATTCTCAGCCCGATTTTCCGTTGGTTCGGGCCGTCGGCGGCAGGTGCGATTTACGCATTCGGTTATACGCTGATTGTCGGTGTAGTTCTTAACTTCATCTTCGGCGTATTCGCGAGCCGTCTTATGACTTATTCGCTGCTGAAGTTCAAGGCTTGCCGCAAGTTGTCGTTGTACGGCGCGTTCAAGTCTGATGTTGAGAAGAACGAAGCTGCGAACAAGCCTGTATACGATGCAGTCGGCAACCACAAGAAGTTCTTGGTTGCTCCTGCGCTGATTGCCGGTGCAGCCCTTGTGCTGACTTTCGTGATTGGCTTACAAGTCGCCATTGAGTTCCGCGGAGGAACGATTCTCAGCTATACCTACGAGAATGCGATAGACACGGCGGCGGTTCAGGCAGCAGTGGAAGAGCATGATGTGGGCATGGTTAATGTAAGGCTCGGGACTGCGTTCGGCTCGGATTTAGACACGGTAACGGTTGAATTTTCTTCGCGCGATGGGCTGACTGCTGAGCGTCAAGCCGAAATCAGCGCGAGTTTGGCAGAAACGTTCAAAGACAACAACCTCAAAACTGCGGGTTCCCAAGACGTAAACCCGACAATGGGTCGGACGTTCTTTCTCAAATGTCTTGTGGCGGTAATCTTCGCGTTTTTAGTCCTGATGATTTACGTTGCCCTTAGGTTCAAGAAAGTCGGTGGGTGGCCTGCGGGGGTTTGCACGATTATCGCACTGCTCATTAACGTCGCGATTGTGTACTCGGTGTTTGTGTTTATGCAGTTTTCCATTGACGCGAACTTCATGGCGGTTGTCCTTGCGGTTCTGTGCTACTCGATTAACGACACCATTGTTGTATTCGACAGAATCCGCGAAAACAGGATTTTACACGGCAAGCGAATCACTTACCGCGAACTCGTGAACAAGAGCGTATCGCAGTCCTTCACACGTTCTTTCAACACGACTGTTACGACCTGTTTCGCGATGGTTGTCATTTGCGTAGTCGCCGTTGTTACGGGGATTGAATCCATGCTGACATTCGCGCTGCCTCTGCTGATTGGCTTGATGTTCGGGTTCATGACTTCGCTGTTTATCGCAGGGCCGCTCTGGGCTAAGTGGAATATGCGCGAAACTACTGCTAAAGCTAAGAAGGATTAACAATCGTGAAAATCGGAGTTTCGACTGCTTCATTGTACCCGCTCCACACTGAACGCGCCTTGCTTGAGTTAGCGGAGCGGGGAATTAAAACAACTGAAATCTTCCTGTCAAGCACGTTAGAGCTTGATGGGGAGATTTTTGCGTCTATGCGGCGAACAGTCCGCGATTATCAGCTTGATGTTCTCGCACTTCACCCCTTTTCGTCGCCTATGGAAACGATGTTTCTCTTTGGCTCATACGACCGCCGCGTCGCCGAAATGCTTGAGCTGTACAAGCGGTATTTCACGGCAATGAATGAGCTTGGCGCGAAAATCTTCGTTTTGCACGGCGTAAACGCTGACGCAAAATGCGACAACGCCCGCTATTTGGAGCGGTTCGCGCTTCTTGCGGAGTCAGCGCGGGAGTACGGTGTAACAGTCGCTCAGGAAAATGTCTGTTATTGTAAAAGCGCAAGCCCCGCCTTTCTGCAGATGCTCAAGCGCGAACTCGGCAATTTCGGGGTGAAACCTGCCTTTGTTCTTGACCTCAAGCAAGCGCGGCGAGCAGGAGTGTGTCCTTTTGCAATAATCGACGCACTAGGAGAGGCGATTGTGCATCTGCACCTCAGCGACGGAATTTCCGAAAACACCTGCCTCGCAATTGGTGCAGGCGACTTCGATTTTGCGCGGCTTTTCAGAGAAACACACGTCGGCGGAGTGGTAGAACTATACCGCGGAAACTACGGTGAATACGATGAGTTAATAAGGTATGTGGAAATTTTAGAGAAATTGTCGAAAAAGCCTTGACAATCTCCATATATTGTAGTATAATATGTATGAAGTACTATTTTACCAAAGGAGAACATTTCTATGATTTGTCCCGATTGCGGTTACAATGACAGCAAAGTGGTTGATTCCCGCCCCGCCGAGAGCAAAATTCGCAGACGGCGTGAGTGCTTGGATTGTACAGCCCGTTTCACGACATACGAAACAATTGAAGACCTGCCCCTCATGGTGGTCAAGAAAGATGGCAGTATCGAGCCTTTTGATGCCCGCAAACTCACCGAGCGTGTTTTACGCGCAACCGTGAAACGCCCTGTCAAGGTCAAGGCTGTCGAAAACATGGTTGACAATATACAGGTTTTCTTCAAGAACAATCTGCAAAAAGAAGTTACGTCATACAAAATCGGCGAAATAGTCTTGCGGCGGCTTAAAGACATTGACTCTGTTGCATACGTCCGCTTTGCATCTGTTTACCGTGAGTTCGATGATATTGAAAGCTTTGTTAAGACAATAAGCGAACTCCAAGCCGTTGACAATTGACAGTTATTTACAGCAAAACTTTTTCTTGACGCTTCGGCGAAAGTGTGTTAGAATTAAAGAAACGATTTCACAAGGAGGTGTGTTGCTATGGCTGAGTGTATCGGCAAAAGAATGTCAGACAATGACGCAATGAATTTATTCTCACGAGAACTTGTCTTAATTGAGGTATGAAAGCGATTCAATCGAAGATGACTACGGCGAAATATTGTGGATTGGCAATGATGAATTAGAGTTGAACAAGCGGCTAACCTCTGCAGATGTTACGGGACACTATGGAATCATTCACGGGGCGTGGTATTATGAAAACAGTTTAGGGAGTATGTTCTAATGCCGAAAATAAATTTTGACGGAAAAAGCGGCTTTGCCTTTCTTCCCGTGCAGATTAAAGTACGCGGCACGTCGTTTTTTGAGCCTTCATCAAGAGTTCGCTTTAAGGTAGACACAGGACGTTCAACTTTGACGAGAACGAATTTAGTTTCAGTTACCGCTCACGCCCGAACAGCGCGGAGGGTACACAGAGAAGAACCGTATTTCATTCGGTGGAAGATTAGCGCAAAAAAGCGCGAGCAGATTGCTCGCGCTTTTAAGTTGCGGTTAAATTAAGTTGTTCTCACGCAGGAACGCTTCGGCGACATCGCGGGGAGCTTCGCCGAGAATGTCTGCTTTGTGATTAAGGTCGCGCATTACATCACCTGTCAAAAGCCCGACTAACTTGTTCAAAATATCGGCTAACTGCGGGTGCTTTTCGAGAATGTCATTGCGAATGACCACCGCGCCCTCATATGCCAACCAGTAGTTCTTATCGTCTTCCAACACGACAAGGTTGTGTTCTTTGAGGATTCCGTCAGTGGCGAAAACTTCGGTAACTTGAATATCATCGTCCGCGAGTGCTGTATATCTGCTCATTCCGTAGCTTACGTACAAAGCATCGACGTTGAGTTCCTCCGCGAACTCTAACTGATACAGCCGCTTGAGGTTAGGCAACCCGTCATTACGCACGAGTATTTCTGCCCCTCCGCCGAAAACCATATCCTGCGACACCTTTGCCAAATCCGAAATAGTACGCAGATTATGTTGCTGCGCGAGTTCTTGCGTTACCGCCAACGCGAAGGTGTTGTCAAACCCTAAGACAGGGAGTAATTGCAAATCATGACGCTGTGCGATTTCGCGGGAGGCTATGTCGTAAATCTCATGAGGCAGTTTCTGCTCCGTTTGGTGGAGATAGCTTCCGTAAATCGTACCCGTGTACTCGACATACAGGTCGATTACGCCTGTGCGTACACTTGCGAAAATAACCTCTGACGCTAAGTTGTAATTGACTGCCGCCGTCAAGTTGGTGTTGCCCTCAATCAAAAGAGCGAACATATGCGCCAAAATATACTGCTCCGTGAAGTCTTTCGCGCCGATTTTAATGTCAGGGGGGGCGGGTTGATTGTCGCAGCTCACTAAAGCGAAACAAAGTGAGATGACAAGCAAAATCGCTGCTATGGGTTTTAGATGGGTTGTTGTCAAGATTCGCCCTACGGACGGGCAAAGCCCGCCCTTTGGGCTTCTCTCTTTTTTTGTCTTTCTCATAAGTTTATAACTTCCTTTCTACTAATTCAGGAGTTTCTGCATATGCGAGCAGATTCTCCTTGCTGATTTGCCCCGCCTTGTATAAGGCTAAGAGCGCCGTATCCATACCGACCATTCCGTCGCTTTTACCCGACGCATTGATGACAGTGTCGATTTGATGAACTTTGTTTTCGCGAATCATGTTGCGGATTGCGTTGTTGCAGTGCATAATCTCAAAGCTTGGGAGCAAGCTTCCATCTTTGTTCGACGGAACTAATTTCTGCGAAACCACTGATTGCAGCAGCGAACTCAACTGAACGCGGACTTGCTTCTGCTGATTAGGCGGAAAAACGTCGATAATGCGGTTGACTGTATTCGCCGCCCCGACGGAGTGCAGTGTCGAAATAACAAGATGCCCCGTTTCCGCCGCAGTAAGCGCAGTGCTGATTGTTTCATGGTCGCGCATTTCGCCGACTAAAATAACATCGGGAGACTGGCGCAAAGCTGCCCTCAAAGCAGGAACATACCCGAGGGTATCAGAGCGGACTTCCCGCTGGCTGATGATACATTTGGCATTGCGGTGCAGATACTCAATGGGCTCTTCAAGAGTGATGATATGCCCTCCGCGAGTTTGGTTAATCCTGTCGATTATACAAGCGAGAGTGGTGGATTTCCCACCCCCTGCAGGCCCGGTCACGAGAACAAGCCCTTTTGTTTTCCGGGAAATATTCATGACAGATTCGGGGATATTAAAATCGGCAAAATTCGGGATTTCAAAAGGCACTATGCGAATTACCGCCGCCCATGAACCCCGTTGCTTAAAAGCAGAGATTCGAAAGCGCGAAAGCCCCGCAAGGCTCACCGAAAAATCATCGTCGCCTTTGTTTTCGATGTACTCCGTGCCTCTGTCCGCGAGAGAGTATGCCTCTGTGATTATGCGCTTGGTGTCGTCGGGCTTGAGTGTTGCACCCTCAACTGCTCTGATTACTCCGCCGACTTTGACAGACAGCGCGACCCCCGGCATGATGAATATGTCCGATGCTTTTTCGCCGACTGCGCTTGTGAGTAGTTCCTTGAAATTAAGCATAATTTCCTCCTTGTGCTTCTAATATTTGTTGATACTCAGCCTCATATCGTGCGGCAACAGTATCTGCGGCGCGTTGAGCTAATGCAAGTTCGCTTTGCGCAGTGAGCCGCGCTAAAATCGCGAAAATGACTAAACACAGGACAATCAGCACTGCAAAGAGTGAGGTTAAGCCTACTGTCGCGACTCTTTGATTTGGACGCTTTGGTTTATTCATGAGTACGCTCCTCTCTTGCAACCGCAACTGTGAGCTGATAAATAAGCTCGTTGTCAGACTCCCGGTAAACTTGGATTGTTGCAGTGGGAGTGTTTGCGGCGTGTCCGCTTTCTTGAATTTGCATAGCCAATCCGTTTTCGTTAAACTCTTGCAAAGTTTGCCCGCCCCCCGCCTTGAAAATTTCGGCGGCATTCTGCGCCATAATGACTGCGTTGGTTAAATCGCGGCTTTGTGCAGAGTCTGACCGCGCTTGCACGAACATGGACACGCAAATCGCGGCGGCAAAGGAGAACACCGCGATTACTATAATCAGCTCTAAGAACAGCAGGTTTGGTGCGGGTTTGTTATCACTCATAGCACACCTCCACATTCGCGTAGACTTCCTTGCCGTTGATTGTTACGCGAATAAGCGACTGCCCCGCTTGCTCGAAAGCCATACTTTGCACCGGGAAAAGCTCCATACCCATTTCTAACTGCGGAACAGCGTCGAAGCCTAAGCAATAATATTCGCGAATGTAACTCCCGCAGAAGTAGATATAAATGTCGATAAAATTATCGTTGTCCACGATTTTCAGTGCGGTGATTCCCCCGAATGCGTCGGAGTCAATAATCTGCACTTGTTCGAACGCGCTGAGCCTGTTCGCCATGTATAACAGCGGAGTTCTCTCGTCGAAACGCTTCTGCGATTCCTGCGATATTTCTTCAAACGCCGCCGCACCGACTAACAGCACGAGCATTAAACACAGCGCGAATACGGTGAACAGAGCCAAATTCAAGACAAAGCCGAACGCACCCGAATCAAAGTTCCCTTTCCTCATAATTCGCCCTCGCTTTCCGCGCTTCCGATGAGCGTTACATACACCTCCGGCATGAGATTGTCGGCGATTTTGTTGTAATACACATGGTAGCGTTCATGGTCGATGATGATGTTGTAATGCTCCGTGAGATAAGCAAAATCCGGAGGATAGAAGCCTTCGAATGCGTAGCAGCTTACTACTGCCCGCAGAATGCCCTCACGAACTACGCGAACTTCCTCGTCGGCAGAGGTTTGCGCTGCGCCGCCGAGCATTGTGAACACGAAGGCTCCGAGCAATGCAAAAATCACGACTGTCGCGACAATCGCCCATAATCCCGATTTGCTTTTTCGAATTTTCGTAAGCATATTTTACGCTCCTATCACGGCTAATAGAGGAAACATTACCGAAAGCAGAACCACTCCGATAAGTGCGGCGACTATGAACGCCATTGTCGGTTCAATCCGCCCTACGAGAGCCGCGATTGCGACACCCGCTTCCTCTTCAGACTTTTCGGCAATCCGCTCCATGATTTCGTCGGTTGTTCCTGTCTTAAAACTAAGGGCGAGCATTCGGCAGTGCAGGGGGGAGAGAATTTGCGTGGCGAGGACTGCCTCATTAAAAGTCGCCCCCTCTGCGATTGCCGCACGTGCGTTTTCGATTTTAGCGGCGGTCTGCTTATTCGGCGCAAATTTGAGGGCAAGTTCTAAAGATTCGTCTATATCTAATCCGCTTTTGAGGGTCATTGCCATGGACGCAGAGAACCGCGCAGATGAAATGCTCCGCACAAGGCGTGAGTTTCCGAATACGGCAGAAAAGCCCTTTTTCGCGCTTTTACGAAGGGGTGCAACGGTGTAGATAAGCACTGCAAGCAATCCGACAGCGGCAAGGGCGGCGAATATGCCGACTCCGA
>WQXP01000035.1 GCA_009784765.1 Oscillospiraceae bacterium
AAGTTACAGAAATTTCATCATCAATTGCGCCGTAAGAAGTTTTGCAATGAATTCTCATAAGCGAGTCTTCAAAAGTACAAGTCGCAGGGATTTTGAGTTTATCGCTCTGCAAATACAAGCACCGTTCCATAGAGAGAATAAACTCTTTGATGTCCATGCTCATAAAACGATTGAAAGGCGCGTCAAAAATGCGCTTATAATTCACGAAAGCGTTTTCAATCAATCGAGAAATCAGCACATAACCGGGCTTAGAAATGTTAATTTGATTCTTGTCAACGCAAATGCTAACATTCTCGTTGCCTTCTTCTGACAAGCTTCTCAGTAACGAATTCACTGCCTTTTCAGGAATGATGAAATCAACATTGGCGTTTCCTGTATAAGCATACTTCGCAGCGAGCCTGTTCGTATCAGTCGCTACTGTGTACAAAACCCCGTCATCAATCTCAAGCTTGATTGCCTCAAACTCAGGCTTGGTTCTCGACACTGCGTAAGAAACCTGTGAAAGCATTTCTTTAAGAAGCTTTGCACTTACATCAAAACTCGTCTGAGTAGAATCGTCTTTCTTGATTTCAATGATATTCGGAAACTCATCACCGGGTTTACAAGGAAGATTAAGCTTTGACTTGCCCGACTCAATCTTGAGAATCTTCTGGTCTTGCAGTTCGAAATTAACGCTGTCCCCCGTCATTTTCTTGAGCATCTCTGCAGTAATTTTAGGGTCTATCACTATTTTGCCGTTTTCTTTACCCTCTACATTCATAGAAACCTTAATTCCTATTTCAAGGTCATACCCCGTAACAGTGAGAGTATTTCCCTCCACATTCAAAAGAACCCCGTCAAGAATGTTGAGAGCCGATTTCATAGCGCAAGCTTTTGACGCATTTGAAATGACTTCATACAACTCATTTTTTTCAGCCGTAAATTTCATTTGCTTTTTCTCCTTTTTAATAATAATTCATATTTTATAGTAGTAATAGTAGTAGAACCTGTGGAAAGTGTGGGAAACTTGGCTATGATTTGCTGTAATAACAAATCTTTTTAGTTTTGAATGTTGAAAACTCTGTGGAGAATGTTGAAAACTTTTTCAAATTCTCAAACTGTGGAAAACTATCCTGTTGAAACTCATAACTATGTTGAGAACTTTTGAGCTTATATGCTGCTCACATTCCTGATTAAATCGTCGATTTTATGGCGATAAGCCTTGTTTACCTGAATCGTGTCCTTCACTTTATTCACAGCGTAAACAATGGTAGAGTGGTCTCTTCCGCCGAACTCTTTTCCTATATCGACATAAGAAAGCCCGGTAATGCGATAGACTACATAAATCGCGATTTGCCGCGCAGTAGAAATATCTGCGCCGCGTTTTTTTGAGCGTATTTCATCAGGTGTGAAGCCGTAAATCGCAGAAATCTCGTTGATAATGCGCTCAAGCGTAACACTCGCAGGGACATTCTCGTCAAGAATCTCGTTAATAACGCTCTGTGCCATTGCCATAGTCGGCGGAATATCCGACACCAAAGACAATGAGTTCATCTTAGTAATCGCGCCTTCAAGCTGCCTGATATTATGCTTGAGCTGGTCTGCTATATAAGCCATAATCGTGTCAGAAATCTTCAGCCCGAATAAATCCGCTTTTCGCTGAATAATAGCTAACCGCGTCTCAAACTCCGGGTTGCTGATGTCTGCAATCAGCCCCCACTCAAACCGCGATTGAAGCCGCCCTTCAATATCGTTGATTTCTTTCGGGGCGCGGTCGCTTGTGAAGAAAATCTTCTTGTTGTTAGCGTGAAGGTCGTTGAAAGTGTTAAACAGCTCTTGCTGGCATTCTTTCTTGCTGGCGAAAAATTGAACGTCATCAATAAGCAGTACATCAAGGTTGCGGTATTTTTCCTTGAACTCAAGCATCTTGTCAAGCTTGATTGAGCTGACATAGTCGGAAATAAAAGTATCAGCAGGAATCAAAACTATGTTAGCAGCAGGATTATGCCGCAACATTTCGTTTTTGACTGCGAAGAGCAAATGTGTCTTCCCAAGCCCGGGATTCCCGTAGATAAACAGCGGATTAGCAGAGTTCTGCCCTGTTGCGGCAGCTTTGCAAGCAGTATAAGCGAGCTTGTTGCTGTCGCCCTCGATAAAAGTTTCGAAAGTGTATTGATAATTGCTGTTTTTCTTCGATTCAGTCAGTTTAGTTACCATGGCGTGGTCATCTTGCAGTTCAGGAATCGGCAAGCAACGAATACGCTCAGTATCAGAAATGTCGTCATCGCACTTGATTACTACGCCAACATCAAAGCCGAGAATATCTTTGAGTGCTTTTTGAAACAATTCTGTGTAGTTTTGCTGCAGAAGATTTTTAATAAAAGGGGTCTGTACATAAAATGTAGCGACGCCATTTTCAAAGCCAATAGGCTTAATAGGGTCAATCCAAGCTGTTTTTGCAACTTCGCTTATGTTTAAGTTGGCTTTCATAAGAGCGAAAATTTCATCGAATGAGTTCATATGTTTGTCTTCCTCGCTAATTTTAATAATCTATTGATTATTATACCATGAAAAACTTGACTTGTCAAGAATTTTATGTTATACTATAAATAAATAATAAATAAAATAAATCTGTAAAGGATTGTTAATTAAAAATGGAACTTGATAGCGTAAAACTTCATCCCGATGAAAAACTCGTTCAGGTAGATATAGAAAAAGAAATGAAAACCTCATTTCTTGAGTATTCTATGTCGGTTATAGTAGCACGTGCTTTACCTGATGTCCGCGACGGGCTCAAACCTGTTCATCGCCGAATCCTCTACACCCAGTTTGAAGAAGGCTTAACTCATGATAAGCCTTTCAGCAAATGCGCGAAAACCGTCGGTGCTGTTCTCGGTTCTTATCACCCCCATGGAGACCAGAGTGTTTATGACGCCCTTGTCCGCATGACTCAAGACTTTTCTCTTCGTTATCCACTCATAGAAGGGCACGGGAACTTTGGCTCAATCGGCGGCGATGCCCCTGCGGCTTATCGTTATACCGAATCTCGCCTTGCGCGGATTTCGGCAGAAATGCTCGCGGATATAAATAAAGACACAGTCGATTATACCCCTAACTATGATGAGAGCAGGAAAGAACCCGTAGTTCTGCCCTGCCGCTTTCCGAACCTGCTTGTGAACGGCTCTACAGGAATTGCTGTCGGAATGGCTACTAATATCCCGCCCCATAATCTCAGCGAAATTATTGACGCGCTTCAGCTTATTCTGCTTTCAGATGAGGAAATTCCTATAGATATGCTTATGAGTGTCATTAAAGGGCCGGACTTTCCGACAGGGGGCGTGATTATGGGTCACGCGGGCATTCGCTCTGCGTATTACACAGGGCGTGGAAAAATCACTCTTCGGGGAAAAGCAGAAATAGTTGAAGAAAAAACCCATACCCGCATAGTCATAACAGAAATCCCCTACATGGTAGGGCTTGATAAGCTCTTCGCATCGTTGCAGACTCTTGCAAAAGAAAACCGCCTTGACGGCGTGTCTGTTGTTCGGGACGAGTCTGACCGTAACGGAATGAAAGTCGTCGTTGAACTCAAGCGCGACGCGAATGCAAGCGTAGTTCTCAGCAAACTTTACAGCTATACCCAATTGCAGGACACATTCAGCGTAATCATGCTTGCCCTTGTTGACGGGCAACCCCGGGTTCTCAACCTCAAACAAATGCTTGAGCATTACATCGAGTTTCAAGAGCAGGTCGTAACCCGCAGAACACAGTTTGACCTCAAGAAAGCGCAGGCGCGGGCCCATGTCCTAGAGGGGTTCATGCTTGTCATTAACCATATCGACGAAGTAATCGCGATTATTCGCAGCTCTGATGACCCTGCCCAAGCTAAGGCGCGGTTAATCGAAAGGTTCGGCATAACTGAAATACAGTCTGAAGCAATCGCGCAGATGAGAATTATTCAGCTCACAAAACTCGGGCGTATTGATATAGAAGAAGAACTCGGGGCACTCAACGCGAAAATCACAGAATTGTCGGGCATTCTCGCAGACCGTAAAATCGTTCGCAAAATCGTATCAGATGAGCTTAATGTCATTCGTGAGCGATTCTGCGCGAAAGATTCCCGCCGCACGAGCATTGAATCAGTCTCCGGGGAAGTAGATATAGAAGACTTGATTCCCGTAGAAGAAAGCGTGTTGACTTATACCAACATCGGGTATATCAAACGGCAACCCACAGAAAGCTATAACCTGCAAAGGCGGGGAGGGCGCGGCGTTTCGGGAATGAAACAAAGGGACGAAGACTTCGTGGAATCGCTGTTCATCGCCTCAAGCCATGATTTTATTCTGTTTGTGACTAACCTCGGCAATATGTATCGCCTCAAGTGCTATGAAATCCCTGAGGGTTCAAAGCAATCGCGGGGGACAAATATAGTCAACATCTTGCAGCTTCAACCACAGGAGCGGATTACTGCCATGCTCAAAGCAAAGCCCTCTGACTTCACTGAGGACAGATACTTCATGTGTGTTACGAAAAACGGGCTTATTAAAAGGAGCAAACTTTCGCTGTTCAAGAATGTCCGTAAGCGCGGGGTTCGTGCAATTACGTTGTTAGAGGGCGACGAAATAGTCGCGGCGCATTTAACCGAAGGGGACAGTTCTGTCATTATAGCGACTCGGAACGGGCGTGCATTACGCTTTAATGAAAGCGTAATCAGAGCCAAAGGAAGAAACTCACGCGGGATTCGCGGAATTAAGTTCCGCAATGATTACAGTGAGGCGGATTACGTAGTCGGGGCGGCGAAAGTTTATGATGAGAACTCCACAATACTGACTGTAACGGAACGCGGCTTCGGGCGGCGTTCGGAAGTTTCGCGCTATATCGTCAAAAGCCGAGGAGGAATGGGGCAAATCAACTACAAACCCGACGATGAGCGGGGTTATGTCTGCGGAATCAGGACGCTGTTTGAGGACGATGACATCATCTTTATCAACGATGAGGGTGTAATTATCCGCATTCGCGCTAATGACCTTCGGGCTATGAGCAGAACAGGCAAAGGTGTTCGTGTTATGCGCCTGTCTGAAAACGGCAGAGTAGTCGCGTTCACTCGTACGGAGCATGATGACTCGGCAGAGTTAGAAGAAGTCGAACAAGTGGACGAAGCTGAAATTCTTGCGGCGGAGGCAGAAGAACGCGCCGAAGTCGTCGAAATTGAAGAGCTTGATGAAGAAGTTATTGACGACGACGATGATTCAGAAGCAGAATCCGACGAAAGTGAGGAGTAGCCTATGCCCATAAACATTAACAAGAACCTGCCTGCATATAAAACCCTCATAGCAGAGAACATCTTTGTTCTCTGTGAGGAGCAGGCACGCAAGCAAGACATTCGCCCGCTGAAAATCGCCATTGTGAACCTTATGCCCACGAAAATCGAGACTGAAACTCAGCTTATGCGCTTGCTTTCTAACACGCCGATTCAAGTTGACATTACTCTCATTCGCACCGCGAGTTATGAGGGCAAAAACACATCGAGCGAGCATATGTCCGCTTTTTACACCACATTCGACAAAGTTAAGAATGACAAGTTCGATGCCCTTGTAATTACAGGCGCGCCGGTGGAGAAATTGCCTTTCGAGGACGTGCTGTACTGGGACGAACTCTGCGAAATCATGGAGTGGTCGAAAAGTAACGCATTCTCTACCATGCACATATGCTGGGGGGCATTAGCGGGGCTGTTTTATCATTATGGCGTTGAAAAACGCGAGCTTTCCGCTAAGTTATCGGGGATTTACCCTCATCGTGTTACTGCTTCTCACGCGCTTCTTCGCGGATTTGACGAGGTGTTCAATGTGCCGCAATCGCGCTATACCGAAGTCGCTCAGGAGCAAATCGCCGCCGATAAACGCTTGGCTGTTTTAGCAAGTTCAGACATTTCGGGAGTGCATATCATCGCCGACAGCAGCTCTCGTCAGTTTTTCGTAACAGGACACGCCGAGTATGACTTAGACACACTCGCCGGGGAGTATCACCGCGACCTCGAAAAAGGCATCTCTCCTGAAATTCCGTATAACTACTTCCCGGGTGACAATCCTGCAAACCCTCCGCTGTTTACTTGGCGCGGACACGGGAGCCTTATGTACTCAAACTGGCTGAACTTCTGCGTGTATCAGGAAACGCCTTTTGATTTGGCTGAGTTGGCGAGCCTGTAGCACGCAAATCAAGATTTTTTGAATTTATGTATTGACAAAGCTGAAGTAATGTGGTATAATAATCAAAAAGCATAAAGCGTACCGGGTTCGCGGTTAGCTAAGCTCAGAATTGTTTAGAAAACAACCGTTACTTTTGCTGAAGGCGGTTGTTTTCCATTTCGTTGATAAAACGTAGAATTAGGTATAACGCGATAATATCTACTATCACTTCCATGGGCGTTACCTCCTTTCCTAAGCTGTTATGCCTTGGTTGAGAAGCTCTGCCAACCGCGTGCCGCATTTGGTACGCTTTATAACTATATTATATCAAATATTTTTTGTTTTGTCAAAGCTTTAGGAGCAATAAAATGACTAACTCCATTTACAACACCCGCCAAGTTCGCGGCGATTTCGGTGAAGATGCTGTCTGCGATTACCTCACCGCACAGGGCTGTCAAATCATCGAACGGAACTTCTGCAAGCGAAGCGGCGAAATCGACATTATCGCCACCGACGGCAGAGAGCTTGTTTTCGTCGAAGTCAAGACCCGTAAATTCGGGAGTTTGACCGACGGGCAGGACGCTGTTAATCGCACTAAACGCAAAAAGCTCGTGGAAACTGCACGAGCTTTCTTGCGTGAAACTCAGTTCACCCACCAAATGAACGCCCGCTTCGATGTAGCGAGCGTCGTTGTTTCCACCGATGAGTCGCCGCAGTTACTCGAACTCGAGTATTTCGAGAACGCTTTCGATGCGGCGTTGGTGTGAGGGTGCGGGGAGTTTACTTTTCCTCAATCCTGTCCGTAACTAACTTTACGTCTTCGGGTTCCATTGCGGCTTCCTGTTGTCGAATTGCGTCATCTAATGTCCCGCCGAGTTTTCTCACCGTTTTCATTGACGACAAAACTTTGCGGTTTGTATCACGGATTTCAGCGGCACTTGCGGGTGGTGGCATAAAATCACCTCCTTATTTCATGTTACTCTATGCGTCAAGCAACCCTTTGGGCGGGCAAAACCCTCTCTGCGGGGTTGCTCTTCTTTTGCTATTATACCACACTATCGCCCTCAATGTCAAGGGCTTTTCGCGAAATATTCCCTCCAGCACCACCCCGCCCCTGCGGGGGCACCCCTCCACGGGAGGGGATAGGGGCTTGTCGTCTGCTTTTCACGACCTTGCAGCTATCACCACACAATTCCCCTCCTCTGGAGGGGTGGACGCGAAGCGGACGGGGTGGTCTATCGAAAAGCCGCAAAAAACCTCCTGCGATTGCAGGAGGTTTTGGTGTTGTGTGTGGATTAGTTTTGCGCACATCTTCTGCCGTTAGCAAGTCTGCCGCTACCATCACATCTGTCGCTTGCTTTTTGCCCTTCACAGTTTTGGCAACCTTTGTTTACAACACTAGGAGGAGTCGGAGGGCAGTTGCAATCGCATTCACAGCAACCTTCATCTTCGCAAAGTTCGCAGTCAAAAGTTGTAGGAAGAACATATCCGGTCGCTACGAAGTAAGCTCGGTAGTAGCCTTCGAGTTGTGCAAAAGAGAAGTCATCGTACCCAATTTCCGCGCCGTCAGCAAAGGTAAGAGGAGCGAAACCGCTTGTGTGCCAACCAACGGTTGTGTTAGGGGCAAGACCGCCCTGAGCTACCCAATCAGCGTATGCCGCTTCGACTGCGTCCCAGTCAATCATGTCGCCTTCGTTGAGTTGTTGCCAGTAAAAAGAAGTACTCATTACTCTATCGCTGTGAATGTAGTATCCGATGAAGCCGAGGTTTACTACGATAGGCTCTTCTTCAGTAGGGTCATCGCCGCCGCCTGCAGGCGTGCCGACTAATACAAGAGTCAGAGTTACGTCAGAAGTGATTGAAGTGTGAACAGTTGCACCGGATTCTCTGAGATTTGCAACAAATTCCCCGGGGCAACCGCCCGCTTGGTCATAAGTGTAACCGTCCCAGTAGTACTCATCAGCAAGTGTGCCGGTTTCAACATCAGCAACAACTTGGAAAACGTGTCCTACGTGAGTTCCGCTGGCTTGAGTTAATTTGAAGTTACCTTCTGCTCTGTTCATTGCCCAGTATTCCCAACCGGGAGTAGTGAATTTGTTGAAAGAGTCTCTCATGTTGTATTCGCCTTCTTCGCCTACAACAATTTCAGTAACGAAGCCGAAGTCAACAGGATTAACGAAAGTTACAGAAAATCCTTCGAAGTTGCCGCCAATTCCGCCGGTGGGGTCATCAGGTGTAACAGCTTCTGCGCCGCCGAACCAAACATTGTTGATTCCTTTGTTGCCGTTAGTCGCGCCGAGGTTGAAAGTAGCACCTGCTGCAATTTCGAAAGTGTCTGCGAAGTATGCGTTGCTTACTTGCCAACGAACGCTCACGAGCATATCTTCTGCGCCGTTGTTAGTGATGAGCCATGCTTTTGCTTTGTTGTCAGAAACGATTCTGATTTCGCCGAAAGCCGAGCCGTTGCCGCTTACTTTTGTTCCGTCGTTAGAGCTGTTGGTAACGCCGTTCGCCGAAACTAAAACTGCCATGCTCGCTACCATTGCGAGAGCTACGATGAGTGATACTAACTTTTTCATACTGAAAATCTCCTTAAAAAAATAAATTTTGTTAGGAGCCTTAAAAGACTCCGTTTTTGCCGCGTTGATTCGTCCAACGTGGTTAAACGGTCTCTTTTATTCTGCAGTTGCGATTCTGCGTTTTCAGCCGCTTTTGAA
>WQXP01000036.1 GCA_009784765.1 Oscillospiraceae bacterium
AAGCCCCTCCGACACGGCAACAATTACTTGCTTTTGCCCGCTTTCTTGCAATCTGCGAATGTCCGCGAAAAACGCCTCAAGGCAGAAGGGCCTTTCGGGCAGATAAATCAGATGAACGCCTCCCGATTTTTGCACTACGCAAGCCGCCGCCGTGAGCCAGCCCGCATCTCGCCCCATAATCTCGATTATAGTAACGCTGTTGAGGTCATACACAAAGCTGTCCCGCGCAATTTCCATGAGCGTAGTCGCCACATATTTCGCCGCACTCCCGAACCCCGGTGTATGGTCAGTTTCAGGGAGGTCGTTGTCAATGGTCTTAGGAATCCCCACAAAGCGAATGCCGCTGTTCACTTCAACCGCATAATCGTGAAGTTTAGCCACAGTGTCCATAGAATCGTTCCCGCCGATATAAAAGAATGCGGATATGTTACGGCTTTGCAAATTCGCGAGAATCTGCTCGTAATGCTCAGCCCCCAGTTTGCGGCGGCAAGAGCCGAGGGCAGTCGCGGGGGTTTTGCACAGCAAGCTCAAATCCGATTGCGTGAGGGAAGTCAAGTCAACGAAGTCATTTGAAAGCACTCCGTCAATGCCAAATCTTGCCCCGTGGATTTTAGCTGCCCCGAGCTTTTGCCCCTGCGCGATTATTCCCGCAAGAGAGGCGTTAATCGCGGCTGTCGGGCCGCCTGATTGTGCTACTGCTATAGTCATGTTGTACCTCCTGCTATCTTTCTGCGAGGCGGTAACGCCCGCTTGCTTCATCGAACTCAATTCCGCGCCGATTTCGCATCAAAGCCGACTCGATATGGTCGCGGACGCGGTCAGGGCGATTTGTCGCGAAATGTCGGATATAGCCATACTCGATTTCCCGCAGAGTAACCGCGGGCCAAGACGCGCCGGGGCGAATCAAATCATACCTGAACGTAATCGCCGCTTCGTGTTGGCTGCGTTCAATAAGGGATTCTAAAATCGCCAGTGTGCTGTCCGGGTGAAGCGCGCCGCCCTCCTCCATGAGTTCCAGCAGAGTGTTCGCGAATTTAACCCGCATATCGTCCCTCTCAAGCACTGCCCGTAACAGCGGCGACGTTCCGCCGGGGCGGCTTCCCCGTCCGATTAAGTTCGCGATTGTGTTAATGCGCGATTTGTCATCGTTAAAAGGATTGCCGTACATTCCCCACGCTGTTTCCACGTCCTGGGCGATGAACCTCCACCGCCCGTCTTGCAAGAAGGGGTGCAAGCTGTTATACTCGATTTCGTCTTCGAGTTCGTCCACGCTCGGGAAATATCGCCAAAGCTGGATATTGTTGTTAGGCCAGTCTTCATTGTTGATGAAAACTTGGGTTGCATAATAGCGAATGAGGTTGTCGATACAAACACGCGCGGTGAACTCTTGCCAGCGGTCTTCGTTTGTCAGCCCGCGTCCTGCCAATGCGCGGATTGCCGCCCAATCGTCAGCCGCACGCGGCGGCCCTTGTCGCGCATACTCAGAGTTGCCTATAATCTCATAATTTTCGCTTATTCCGCCGTAACGCCGTTGCCAGTGATTGACAGTTCGCGGCGTTTTGAGCCACTTCATACCGTAATACTCCCCGTTGAGGAACAGCACTGCAGGTGTATGGCTCTGGGTGTCCGGGTGCCCCGCCAACCGAAAGACTTCTTGGCTTAACTCATCGCGGAGCATGGCGAAGTTCCTGTCATCAGAGCTGTTGCGAAGCCTCAGCCTGCGGTATCTGTCTATGATTTCGCCGTTTTCAGCGCGTTCGCGTCCGCTGAAGAAGTCATAAGTCAGATTGTGAGCGTCGCCGTAATCCCGCCGTGCCATAAGTTCGATTGATTTTATGGGGATACTCAGCCGCGAGCCTTCTCCGCGAACACGAATGCCGATTCGCTGCGAAATCTCTCTGAACCACTGCCCCGCTTCGTCGTTATACGCGAACATCTCCACATGAGCAGGGCGTTCGGAACGCATTCCCCGCAGTTCGATTCCTCCTGCAAAAATGCCGTTCACAGAATTATACAGCCCGTGCGGGTCGGTGTACAGCGTGAACACAAGTGCATCAGTCATGAACCGTTCATGAACATCTGTTCCGCAAATGAAACTGCGGGTTGACGGCTCTGTCGTTTCTCCCTCAAAGACTGTTACCGCACTGATTGTCAGCGCGTTTGTCCCCGAAACAAGTTCTCCGCGAACTCTGTGGGAAGAAAATGGCTCAGGGGCGGCGACTTTTATTGGCTCTATGTAACGCTTTCGCGTTGACGATGTTACGGGATTAGTCCCGTCCGTGGTGTAGTAGACAGCCGCCGCGCTTCTGCCGCAAATCGGCGACAATTCAAGCTCGAAAGCCTCACTATAAAAGCCCGATTCGTGGGAGAACACTGCCCCCCTCTCCTTGAAAGCCGGTGGTTTGGGCAGCTCAGGGGCAGGAGGCTCAGGTGTTGCCGCGTCCTCAGGATTAGCAGTCGGCGACGACTGCTCTGCCGTGCCTCCGTGAACCTCATAAGACGCTCCTGTTCCGCCGGTCGCAGGAGGAAGTTCATAAAAACCGCTCTCATGTCCGATTAGCAGTATGACTGTCAACAATAACAGCGTCGCGCAGACGGTTGTTGCTACGCGCAAATATTTTCTTGCTTTGCGATAACTCAGTGATTCCAATCGTTTAATAAATTTCATTGTTATTTCCCTATAATCAAGTCGGCGGCGTGCGGAAGTGTTTCAACCCAAGCGCAGAACTCGCGCCATTCGGGCAAACGATGCTCTTTCCTTTGGCTGTAAATAGTCTTTAATGCGCGATAATTAGTCGTGAGCCGTGCGGTCAGCTTAAATCCGCAAGGGTTTGAATACAGCAACCTAAGATAGTCTTCTCTGTCGCCGCTTTCGTTATACTTGTCTTTTAGTTCCTGCATGATTTCTATTATACGCGGGTCAACGTATTCACAGTACTGTTTGTCAAGCTCGAACTTTGCTATGCGGTGCATTGTGCTTTGGCTCGACACGAACTCTAAGAAGCGATAACGCTCTGCTTCAGTCCAGACTTTGACTGTGAATGTCAAATCAAAAGCAACGCGAATGCCTGTCAAGAACTGGTCGTGTCCTTCTCCTTTAGGCGACTGTGCAAGCTTTCGGACTGTGTCTGTCATATTGCAATCCACTGCGCTTGTGTCCGTCGCCATAGGATATTTGCTCGCCTTGACAGATTCCTCAAGGTCATAAACTTTTGCGTTTGTAACAATCATTTCGTGTTCCTTTCTAACTCACCCATACAACATCAGCGAACTCACCACAAGCATAATCACACTGGCGGCTACCATTCCTAAAATCGCGGAGTATACCATCAGTCGGTGGCGTTTCAGCAGAGCAAGAATTACCCGTGCCCCCGCGACTAACCCGACGACGATTCCTATTCCCGCAGGCACAAGAGTCCCCCAATCAATGCGAAGCCGTGTGAGTTCCCGCACCGCATTCATGAGCGGCTCATAAATCCCGAATGCCACGAGCATGAAAGAACCCGACACCCCCGGAGTTATAGCGGCGACTGCCCCAAGCCCGGAATATACAGCGAGCAGAACTCTGCTTGTTGTCTGTGAAGCGGCTTCTGAGCCGCCCTGCGCAGCTCCGAGAAGTTCTGCGACGTAAATCGCGGTTATGCCTAACGCCCCGAGAGTGAACGGCACAAGGCAAATCGGCTTGAAGCGTTTCAACGCTTGCCTGAATTTGACTTTTACATCCGTCTTTGCACTCGCTTTGTCTACCACAGCGGCACGAACAATCGCAGGGAGCCCGAATATAATCATCGCCGCCAAGAGCAGGTAAGTGTGCAGCGGATAGCGTTCAATCAAGAACATAATCGCGTGAGAGAACCCGCCGATTCCTGCGAGCGTTCCGATAACAAGCAAGGCGTAGAACAGCAAATCCCGCTTGATTGTGCGAAAGTCAAGTGCCATTGCCGCACAGCATTTGTCATACACCCCGAAGATAATCAGCACTGTTCCGCCGGAAACACCCGGAACAACCATGGCGATTCCGTGGATTATTCCGACAATCAGCGCGATTGCATTTTGTTTGAGCGTTTTCATCAACTAACCCACCTTTTCTTGACAAACTCGAACCAAATCTGGCTCGCGGTTCCTGTGAGCAAACAGAGGATTAACATGAGCGGATTAAGCACTGCTGTTCCGAACGCCGCGTTCACGAAGGGCAGGTAAATCATCATGAGCATGAACACAAGCACGGCGGCAGTCATAACAATCGGCACGGGGAACTTCGCATTATCGTCTTTGAGGGTTACAGATTTGTAAAAACGGCGATTCGCGGAAAGCCCCGTCCACGCGATTGTGATTCCTGCGGCGGTGAATACCGCCAAGAACGCCGAACGCATATTCCCTAAATTGTCATATGCCAAATCGCGGAGTTCTGTGTCAAAAAGCCCGAGAGAGTGTCCGTAAGACAGGAAAATAATCACAAGCGCGACAAAGAGCGACAGCCCCTGCAAAATCGCGCCTATGAAAAAATCGCGGTTGACTTCGCCTCGCCCTATGAAAGCAGAGGGACGCATTCGCAGAAGCCCTGCCCCGAAAACGCCGCTCCCTGCGAAATCCGTCGCGTTGTCGATAAAGAAAAACGCAAGCCCCGGAACAATCAGCACCGCGAAAATTGAAACAAACACAGCCTCAAGGACAAAGCCGACCCCGACAAAGAGGTTGACTCCACCGAACAAAATCAGCGCGAGAAGAGCAGAAATCCCGAGGGCAATACAACGCTTGATGTTGTAATGCAGCCGTCGAACCTGGACGAGGGTGTCGGCGGCTTTGCGAAAACCCACCGCATCTGAGGTTTGTGCCTCCATAATCAAATCGCAGACTTGTGCAACCGAGCCTGTGGTTCTTTGGGACAGCGTTTTCGCGCCGAAACCCATATCCCACTCGTCGCCCGTAGTGCATTTCGCGAGGGCTATTCGCACATCAGCAAGCTCGATTGTATTTACGTTGAATCCGCCGTCTCCTCCGAATACGGTAACTTTTTCGCCCTGTTCCTTTAACATCGCGAACACTTCGGGCATTTGGCTTTCTTTTAGCTCCGCGAATACCGTTGCTCCGCGAACATCAAGTGTTTGCCCGCCGTCTTTGGAAGCGTTAGCCAGCTCCCCCCCTGTGATTACTCTGCCGCTTTTCAGCCCCGCTTTCGCCGCGAGTGCCCCTGCCATTTCCTTGCCGTCCGCAGTGAGCATAACGATTTTTACGCCCGTTTCAAGGCAGTTCGAAACAGCTTCCCGCACACCATCTTTAATACTCACGGTGAATGCCATCAGCCCGAGAAAAGTATACTCAACCGCACAAAGATTGTCAGGGATTTTCCGCCCTTTTGCTGCCCGCTCTATGCGTTCTTCCGGAGTTTCATCTTCATAAGCGTCGTCATATTCGTCCGGGTCTTCAGCTTTGTTCAAATGGGCGAACGCCACTGCCATTACATGGAAGCCTTTTCGGCTCAAAGCCATTCGCCGCTCGTGAATTTTGTTCAGCTTGTCCGCCCCGAGTTTCTTGCAATACGCGAGTATTATTTCGGGTTCGCCTTTTACGCAAAGCAATCTTGCGCCGTTGATTTCCCACAAATTCCCGTTGATTTTGTTGTAATTAGAGGTCTTTTCAGGAATATATCGCTGAAGCAGTTCATTGTCCTGCAACCTGTCAATGTTGATTTTATTAAACGCCGCATTCACAAAAATCGCACGCTCGAAAGAGTTCGCGGCAGTTTCTGAGCATGACAGTGCGGCAATCCGCGACAAGTTAGGATTATTGTCTGAGTGTTCAACAGACAGCGGAGTATCGTCTGCGTCCACCACTGAGTTTCGCCCGAGGCATACCACAGTCGCCGAGTTAAGTGCCTCAAGGGAACGCAGGTTCTTGATTTCGCAGCACTTCTCTGTCAGTTTAACCGCCGCATTGGTGTAATATACCCGCACAATCGCACCGAGAGATACGGGAATCACGCAAAGCGCGAAAGAAATAGCGGGAAGCAACGTCTGCACTAACAGTGAAGCATACTGAGGCTCTTCTCCGAGAACTTCTCCGAAGAACACGAAAATCAGGCGAATAAGCGCGGTGAGAACCAAAGCGACCCCCGCACCGTATGTAAACAGCACGGAAGTTTTAGCAATCACCGACTCAAACTCTGTGCGATTAACAGATTTCGCACTTCTGACTTTCGGGCGAATTTTAACATCGGGCCCTGTCGCGAAAACCCGCGCAATCAAAACCCCGGACAGAACTTTTGTTCCTTTATACACACAGCTCGTTTTAAGTTCGTTCTTGCCGCCTTTCTCGTCGTCATAACCGCTCTGTTTCCTGACCGGCGCAGAGCTGTTGCTGAAAACACTCTCATCTACTGCCACGCTTGCCGCCTCAAGAATATGCGCATCTGCAGGAACGCTCTCCCCCCCTTGCAGAACAATCAAGTCATCTTGAACAATCTCTGTCGCGTCAAGCAAAGTGAGTTCTCCGTCGCGGACAACGCGGACAATCACTTTTGTTCCCGAAGTTATGTCAAGCAGTTTTTTCGTGCAATAATTCTCCATGAGCAGTTCCAAAAAACCGAACCCGAAAGCAAGCAAAATCAGCAGAACACCTGTCGATGTTGCCGAAGTTCCGTCGCTTGCGCCGCCAATCAAGTATAGCAAAGCCGCGCTGAGCATGAGGTACAACCTCAGCGACTTAAACACCCCCGTGAGTTTAATCTTGCCGTCTTTCTCAAACTTAATCTCAGAATTACGCCCGTAAGTGCGGAGGTTTTCCTCCACCCCCTGCGCGTCCATTCCTTTGTAATCGCCTTTGAATTTTAAGATTTTAGCCATGGTTGTTTTCCTCTCACTAAGTGTATCTGCCGCTTACAACACTTCTGTATGTGTCATTTATGCTCGTTCTCCTTTGCAAAGTATTGCGATTTTATTGCGTCAGCAACGGCAGTAATCATCAGCACACAAACCGAGTTTCCCATTTGTTTGTATTGTTCGGTAATAGCAGAAGTGCGAATAAAATCATCAGGAAAACCCATTATACGAAAACATTCAGCTATAGTCAACTTACGAACGCGATTATCGCCGGTTAATATCCAGTATCGCCCTGATGTTTCTTGTGACGTTAGGGTCGGAATAGAACCCTCAACCGAATGAATACGATTAGTCTGCCTGTGAACCCGCGAAAGGTGTTCTGTACCGGGGCGAACCCCTGCCTTACGAATATTTTTGTTTCTGTACCCTACAAACCGTAATCCTGATTTCTTTTGCGTAACAGGATTTTCAATCAACGTATATTCTTCAACCCGGCTTTTTCCATACCGAGCCGAATTCCCCCAATCCCGCAAAACAAGTCTATAAACCTCATACCCCTACTCCTCTTCATAAAACATATGCCGCGTCTTTTTCCGATGCGCCCACACGCTCAGAACCAATCCTGTGCCGAGCCACAGAGCGAGGGTGTAGCTCCCCCCTGCGCTGATGAAAGGAAGCTGGCTTCCTGCGACGGGCGTAACCCCGAGAACCATACCGACATTGACGACGACTTCAAAGAAAATCATCGCGAAAACGCCGAAGCAAATCATACGCCCGAGATAGTCTTTGGCGGTGTTCGCGGTAATGAGCATTCGCGTGCAAATCAGCGCGATTATCGCAAGAGTGAGTATACAACCCACGAGCCCCAATGTCATGCCCACATAGGCGAACATGAAGTCGTTATGGATTGCGTAGACGTGGATATATTCGCCCCCTGTGAGCCCTTGCCCCGTCATTCCGCCGGAGTTCAGCGCGGCTAATCCGCCCCATTGCTGCCAGAAGCCGTCGAGCATATGTGCTTCCCGGAGTTCATCGTCGAAGAGAATCATAATCCGCATTTTGTGATGCGGCTCAGCGACATAGTTCCAAAGAAATGCCGCGATTAAAGGAGAAGCGACGACTGCCGCCGCGATATACTTCCACGAAAGCCCTGCCGTGAAAAGCATAATCAGGAAAATGCCAATCAGAATAGTCGTCGTTCCGTGGTCTTTCTGCGAAAACACGAGTGCTGCAGGTAAAGCCCCGTGTAAGCAGAGAAGGAGAACGTGTTTGATGTCGCTGATGCTCTCGCCTTTTTTGACGATGTGGTTGAGGTGCGTCGCAAAAGTCAAGATAAAAACGACGCGCAAAAAAGCCGACGGCTGAATCTCAACAATTCCCAAATCCAACCAGTTTAAGTCCGGCGCGTCCCCCGTCCGTTTGCCGAGGGGCGTAAAAAGCAGGAGCGAGAGCGTCAATCCCCCTCCTGCAGCAACGTACCAAATTTTCGACAAAAAGCGATAGTTAATCCCGCAGAGGACTAACGCAAGCAAAATTCCGACACTTGCCGACAGAAGCTGCATGAGCCAAGTCCGTGACGAAACCACAGCAAGATTAACCCCGTTGCTGTACATGGTGTTAAGCAGAAGAACGCTGAAAGCACTCGCCGCCAAACATAACAGCAACAGGAAATAATCTAACCGTTTGAGATATTGCCAAATGTGGTTTAATGCTTGATTCATTAAAATTAGTTTTCCCAGTTATACATTTTGCGGAGTTCCTCACCGACTTTTTCATGACCCGCCTCAGCTTCGAGCCGCTTAATCGCCTTGTAATGGGCACGCCCTGCCTTGTTCTCCATAATCCAGTTGCGGGCAAAAGTGCCGTCTTGAATTTCGCGGAGGACTTTGCGCATTTCTTTGCGAGTTTCCTCTG
>WQXP01000037.1 GCA_009784765.1 Oscillospiraceae bacterium
CTGCGAGAAGTTCGCTTCGCATTACCTTAACATCACGCGGGGCCTTCACCCCGATTTTCACTTTATCTTTGACGATTTCGAGGACAACGATTTCAACCCCGTCGCCGATATGGATTGATTCATCTGCTTTTCGAGTAATCACTAACATGGCTCTTCCCCCGCACTCTCTGCCATATCCGCCTTATCGCTTTGTGCTTCATCTTTATAGAGGGGGTGTTTGAACTCATAATCCGCGAGTATTACTTGCGCCGCCAGATTGTTCTCTGTGTTAATCACAATCGGGGCACGCAGATTGAGAGTGGTTTTGGTGAAGTCTTCCGGAACAGTCGCGAGGACGAGAATGCTGAGCGTATCGGGCGAATGCGCCCTGAGAAGCCTTTCGTCTGCATTCTCGAGTATTACGGCATAATCCGCGCAAACGACGTTCGGGTCGAACACAATGAAGCACGGCGCACTTCCTGTGGTGGACTGAAGCCACTTAGGAAACACGTCTTCTCCGAGGGGAGAAAGCAGTACAAATTGTCGCAAATCCTCAAAGGCAAACAAGCCTGCGGGAAAAGTCAGAATTTCTTCTTGTGCAATTTCTACCTCTCCGAAATCCCTTGTAATTATAGTCATAAAACTCCTTATCGCTTGAGCCAACCGACAATTGGCTACACAGCAATATCCATAGTCGGAACATAGTTCGGGTCCGCACTCGGCGGGAAATACAGCGGTCGCCCGACGAACTCGATAATCACTTCTGCATATTGCAGAACCTCAATTTCTATGCTGCCGGGGTTGAAAATTTGACGCTCAGCGTCTAAGTATTCCCAGTTGATGTTCACATCGTTCGCGCCAATATCAACATGGAGATAGCCCTCGTCCACAGAAAACTCCGGCCCAACTTTCGGAATAAAGTCCACGAAAGTTTCGATGTTGAAGTTAGCCCGCCCGTTCGAAACCGCGACTTCCGCGGGAGAAGACCCCCGTGCAAAGGAATTTCCGTCGCTTACAATCCGTTCAACACCTGCTCGTGCTATGTCCCAGCCGCGCTGAGCTTCTTCGCGCATGAAATCGACAGGGTTATAATTCCCGTACCCCATACTCGAACGTGCTGCATATGTGTCTACATTGAGCTTAGAGGGTCGCGAATCCATGCGAACTCCTCCGCGCTGAACTTGTACATTCTGTTTGGGCATCCTTCTGCCGCCGGGTGCTTCAAGAGATGCCCGTGTCGTTCGAACATCAATCTTCGCGGGTTTGGTTGTAATTTGTAAAAGATTACTTGAATTTGCCATATCGTTTCCCTCCTAATGACAAGATGCTTTGTATTTCTCATCAAGCCATCCTTGCTCGATGATTCAAGCCGCCATCGGCTCAACGTATAAAGTTAAATATGCTCATCGGAACGGTCGACGCACTCATTTGCAGAGTCGCGTTGTATACCATTTCAAGCATTTTCCAGCGAGTAGTCGCTTCTCCCATATCGACGAACTCAAGGTGATTTTGACGCTCTTTGAGGCTGTAATCTAAGTTAGTCAAGCGGTCTTTATTAAACTCGAGGAACGCTTGGTCTGAGCCTATTCGCGCAATCGACTGTGAAACGAAGCTTTGGGATTCGAAAATTAAATCCGCGTAAACTGCTATAAGGGCACTGCTCCCGGTATCGCTTGTGTTTCGCAGAGCCGTCGCCGAGTCGAGTGTAAGCTGAATAAGGTTGTTGGAATGCACGAAATCAGGGAAGTAATTAGGCGTTTCCCCAACCACAGTACGCCGCGTAGAAGTCGTCATTCCCGAACCCATGACTTGCGCCCCGTTAAAAGTTACAGGAATAGCAGTCTGTGGGTCGATTGTATGTTCATCTGTCCATCGCATTCCCAACCCTACATCGAGGAACGAAGTCCGCGAATCGGGGAAGTCGCGATAGTCGTTGAGGTCATTAACGGGGACACCATTATAATAAACCGTGCGAGTATTGTTGTCAATCCGAAACGCCACGCCGTTGTGAGTATCGGTCTTGATTACTCCGTTATTAGAGCCGCCGAAAATCTGCCGCCCTGCCACATTCACGTTCAGAAGGCTTGTCATCTGAGCAGCCAACTGGTCTATTTCCAAGGCGATTATATCCCGCTGGTCTTGCGTGTAGGTATCGTTCGCGCCGCGAATGAGGGTTTCATGAAGCCTCTGCAAAATCGCCGAAACCTGCATGACATTGCTTTCCGCCACGTCGTAAATCCCTGTAGCCGTGTCAAGATTTGCACGGTAGGTATCAACTTCCGACATAGTCTTGCGATTACGAAGCGTCCGCGCCGCATCAAGAGGATTTTGGCTCGCCCGTGTGAATCGCCGCTGGCTGATTATCATTTGCTCCGCTTCGTTTTTCCGCGCGAAGTTCATTTGCAAGCGGTCCGCGAAACGCCTGTTCGCCATGTTGCTGGTAACACGATTACCGATTGTCGCTCTGTTACTGCCTATCATAAGTCTTTCCTCCTAATATCACAAGCCGACACGGCCCATTCTGTTGATGATTATATCAAGTGCTTCGTCCATGGAAGTCATAAGCCTTGCCGACGCATTAAACCACCGCTGATATTTCAGCATATGAATCCCCTCTTCCGTTTCGCAGACCCCGGAAATAGCGTCGCGATTGTCTAAGAGAACATTCACAGTCGCCATGGTAATATCGAACTCGTGCTGAGTGTATTCAATCCCCTGTGCAAGCCTGTTCGAGAGGAACTGAAGTTTCCCGAATGTGCAGCCGTGGAAATCAAGGCTGTTGCCCCAACGCCGCTCCGCTTCGAGTTCGCGGACGAACCTCTGCAAATTCGAACCGTCAAGATCTGCCACACGCCACTCCCCTGTGCGAACGTAGTGTTCACCCATGAGCGGCTCAAGGTCGTCGCCGTTGGCATCGGTAGTACGCGCCATGCGAGTAAGAATCTCCCCGGCAGTAACACGACTGTCAAAGTCATTAACGTCAATCCAGTCGCCGTTGTGAAGTTGATACTGTTGCATACGTGTTTGATTAGCAGGGTCAAAATCACTCACAAGTATCCAAGTAGTGCCACCAGCGAGCAGATAATGCAGTTCTGCCGACGCAGGGTCACCGGGAGTAACTTCCCGCATTTCAGCAGGTCTGTCTTGGGGCGCAGTATAAGCAGGATTACCTGTTCCGTCATCATACAGCATAATCGGCACACCGTTAATCACATGAGGTATCATAATCGGGTCGCCGCGAGTGCCGTCTTCGTTTACTTCAAAAGCAGGAACTAACACAGGAACACGTGCGTTCAGGTTAATCACCTCACCGCTAATCGTCGTCGCGAGAGGATTGTCGTCTTTATCAATGTATCTGCCCTGGTCGTCTTTCTGCCATGCGGGAACGGTTTTCGGCACAGGCATAGCCCCCGGAGGAAGCGCAAGAGTCCCGCTGACATCTAAGCCGTCAATCACAGTACCCGCCGGATGGAAATATACCGCGATTGCATTTCCTTGTGCGTCAATATACCGCCCTGAAGAATTTCGCGCAAGAGCAGTTACCATAATCGGAACACGATTGGCTTCCGTTGTAGAATTACCGTCTACATCGTGATATATCCATTGCCCGTTCGTTTGATCTAATTCGCCCAAAAACGCAGGAATTAACACAGGGTGAGCCGTCGGTGTCGTTCCGTGAGAGCCGTTAGGTTGCACAAACAGAGGTAGCGGCGGATTAGCAGTGTTATACCTTTGGCGCGTCGCCTGTTCTAAAGGAGCAGGCTCAGTTCCTTGCACCATCTTTTGCACCATCTGCGGCTGATGAGCCATCAGCGGCTGTCCGTCTGCACCGCGAGCGAGAACTAATTCACCGCCGTTGACATCAAAGGTTTTGCCTACAAGAAGCTCATCATTGAGCCATTCGTCCGACACAAACAGGTTAGAAGCACTTACTTGCGCCCTCATGTAAGACAAAATCATCACAGGTTGCCCTGCGGCGGGTCTGCCCTCTACCCAATCGCCGATTACCGAATTGTACACCCAGCCATCTTCGTTCCCGGTGTGAACCATGAGCTGCCCTGCTTCGTTGCGGGCTTGCACCATTTCTTGGCGGCGAATTTTTTCACCGAATTCATCTAACTTATATGTGCCGTCAGGATTATATTCATACTCCCAGCCACCCCAAATAAGATTACGCTCCCAGTTTGAGTTATCGGCACGTAAAGGAAGCCCTGTCGCGGGGTTAATGCTCGTCGGAGCTTGAAGGAAGAACCCCGAATCACGCAAACTTGCGTCCATAGTGCTGTTCATGATTTCTGCAAATTCCTGCGCGAACACGTTCAGCACATTGATGTAGTAGGGTATTCCGAAAGCCGAGTTTTGGTACGCACCTGCCGCATACGGCCCGTTTCCGTTCACCATGTCTAAGTATGCCTTCAGCTCCCCTGTAGCAGGTCGGAAAGCATTCCCGTTACTGAAAGTCAACACTGCGGCGTTGAAATCGTCATAGTCCGCCATACGAATTTGCATAAAGTCTTGGTCGTCGATAATCGTAGTTCCTGCCATAACCACGCGGACAGAGCCGTTGTTGTTCTGGAAAACTTCGATATTCGCATATTGCGCGAGTTCGTCTAAGAGCAGGTTGCGCTTATCAAGCATTTCGAGAGGCCCGTACTCCGACACACCTTGTCCGCGAGCAATTCTCCCCGCGTCAAGGATATATTCACGAGTGATTGCCTTGTTATAGTCGGCAATCTGTTTGATGAGGTTGTTTGTAGTATCGAGAGAACGCTCCATCTCCCACAGATTGTTTTCGAGAAGCTTCGTCAAATCTGAGTGGTGAGTGCGAATCATTGACGCAATGTTAATGGTCTGATTTCGCACGAGAGCAGTCATTTCACGGGCGTCGGGGCGTTCGAGTGCCACACGCTCCAACGTCGATTTAAGTTGATTGAATGCGTCTAAGAGTGAGAAAGTGTCAATCGCGTCAAGGGCGTGTTCAAGCTCAGTCATAATGCGATGAGCTGTGCTGAACTCTGCTGCTTGAGGAACCATCTCACGGAAGCGGCGGTCTAAGTACTCATTCCGGATTTGCGAAACACCACTCGCCGACGAACCCTGCCCCGCCATAGCTAACCGCGTGAGGTTAGTTTTCCAGTGAGTCGCACCTGAAAGCGAAAGAGAATGTATATCAATCCTCTGGCGAGTATAACCCGGTGTTTTCATGTTCCCGAGGTTATGCCCCGTTATATCAAGATGCTTCTGCGCTAATTGCAGAGAGCGTTTTTGGACTTCAAGCCCCATAAAAGATGAACGCATTGTATTTTCTCCTTAGCATAGTTTTCGTTATCGCACATTATCGTGCATTTAATTTAACTGTCAACTGTCAATTATCAACTGTCAACAGGCGTCACATTTTCCCTATAATCTCATCGGCGGGGTCAGTCATACGGACTTTCGCCACACCCCCGTTTGAGGAGCGGTCATAAAAACCCGGACCCGTTAATGCCTTATGTTTGAACTGGTTATCCAAAAGCTTCTCCGCAACTTCGAGCTTCTTTTCGACAATCTCAAGTATGTCTGCGTTAAGCCCCTTGATTTTATCAATCGAGTTTTCCAAAGCTTCACACGCTGATTTGAAGCGATTTTTCGCCTCTTGCGGGCACATTTCCAAAAGCTGAGATGATGTGTGATTCTCAAAACCGAGTGCTTTCATCAGCTCAAGCCGCTTGTTTTCGAGAGAAGCCCCCGCCATAGAAAGGCGTTGCTCTTCGGGCAGCGAGTCGTGCAGCCAAACCAAATCATCGCCGAGTACCTTTTGTTGCTTGAGGTTAAGAAAACTTACACACCCCAAGAAATGCTTGTTATAGTCCTCAAGAAACTCGATTATTTGCAGTGCTTGTGCTGTTGTCATGTCAGTCATGCTTACACCCCTATAATAGCACTCGCGATTTCACCGCCGGAAATCGGGCAGTGGTCATTCGCGTATCCGCCCGCAAGCGCGTTAGTGCGTGCCGCATCAGGAGCCGCCGCCGACATTTCAGCCGCCAGCTTTTCGGCGGCGTGAGCTTTTGCAGCTTCAAAAACTTGAGCAAAATCGAATTCAACCATATCAAAAGAACCGGCACTTCCCTTTTTTGCGGGAGAAACTGCAGGTTTCGTGTTTTTCATCGCTTTGGTGTATGGATTATACACAGCGGGATTAACCTTGGTTACGTTGGTGTTTGCACCATTCGTATTAAAATTCATCATGAACTTACGCCCCCTTTCATACTCATTTCATTCTGTAAAGCAACCCTGCGGGCGGGCAAAGCCCGCCCTGCGAGGTTGCTCTTCTTTTGCCTTAACATTACTTTCGGCAGAAAAGCCAAAAACTTTAGTATTTTATGAAAATTTTTTGTCGTTTTTTCAAAAAAGTTTGATTTGTTCACAGAGCTACTACACGTTGTGCCTGAATAATCGTGCAGACACAATGAGCGCCAATCCCCTCCCCCGCGAGCCCGAGCCCCTCTTCGGTAGTCGCTTTCACGCTGATATTTTCGATTGAGGTTTCGCACACGTGGGCAATATTCTGCCGCATTTGCAGAATATGCGAACTGAGCCGCGGCTGTTCCGCGACTGCTGTAACATCTATGTTCCATGGTTTGTAAGGAGCAATCAGCGTAACAACTTTCTTGAGCAGTTCCATGCTGTCTGCGTCCTTAAACTGCGGGTCCCTTGGCGGAAAATGCTGCCCTATGTCTCCGAGAGCTGCCGCGCCGAGAAGAGCGTCCATGATTGCGTGGGCGACTACGTCCGCGTCGGAGTGTCCTTCAAGCCCGCACTCGTGGGGAATGTCCACCCCTGCGAGAATTAGCCGCCTGTCGCTCGCGGGGGGGGCGAATTTGTGAACATCGTAACCGAATCCTATTCTTAGCATAATTTCACCTGCCTTTTTTTCTTGCTGATACTATTATAGCAAAAAAACTGTCAACTGTCAATCGTCAACTGTCAATTGCCGTCAATTGCCGTCAATTGTCAAGGTTATCCGACAAGAAGTGCTTCAAGAGTAAAACAGCAACATTTTTTTCCTCACGCGTGAGTGAGACGCTCACATCAGAAACGAGGGTCAAATCGACCATTATAAAGTTGGAATACTTTATAAGCGCGTGCCATTGTTCGCGTGCTTCTTCGAACTGCTCTTGTTCAAGGTTCGCCACTATCTCGCCGACTTTGCTTGACACGAACATATCGCAGAAAATCGCGAACCCGCTCAGCAAGGCGAACACAGCTATACAAACGTAGACTTTTTTCATATTGCTCCCTTCATATTTTCTTCCCTTTTCTCTTGAAGAATATGGCAACTAAAAGCCCCGCAATCATGACTGTTTCTAATCCTGCGGCGGACGCGCCTAATCCTCCGGAAAAAGCACCGAGCAAACCTTGCGCGTTTACGCCGGCGCGAACACCCTCCACCAACAGATGCCCGAAGCCCGTCAGAGGAACCGTCGCCCCTGCCCCTGCGAACTCGACTAAAGGGGCGTACCAGCCGAGGGCGCTTATCACCACCCCTGCAACCACGAACCCCACAAGAACCCGCCCGGGGGTGAGTTTGGTATGGTTAATCAATAATTGTCCGCAAAGGCATAACGCGCCTCCGACTAAGAATGCGTACAGATAAATCATGGTTATTCTCCTTGTTCTGTCGAATCAGACGAGCGAGCGGGGACGCTCACCCCTACACAGCGGAAATATGAACAGCGTGTGCAATGCCCGGAATGCTCTCCCCCTGCTGAGTCATCGTCGGCGACATAAGCGCGCCGGTGGCGACAAACAACACACTCCCGAGTTTGTGTTTCGCGACTTCGCCAAGCAGATACCCGCACAGAACACTCGCGGAACAGCCGCACCCCGAACCTCCTGCGTGTGTGTCCTGCTCAGGGGCGTATAGCATTACGCCGCAGTCTTTATGCTTGGCGGCTAAGTCAATCTTGTCCTTTTCGAACATTTCGCATAAAATCGCACTTCCTACTCTGCCGAGGTCGCCCGTTACAATGCAATCGAACTCCGCGACGCTTGTTCCCGTGTTCGCAAAATGCGTCTTGATAGTATGATATGCGGCAGGTGCCATTGCTGCACCCATATTAGTGGGGTACAATCATACATGGTGTGATTGTACCCCTGTGGTTTATATAAAGTTTTCTACCTTTAATCAAATTCACCGCCCTTGTAAAGGTTTCCGAGGTTATGTCCCGCGCGTAATTCACGGCTGGTAGCGTTGACGATTGACGAGAGTTTGTTCTCGGTAAGAACAAAGAGACAGTCGGGACGCATATGACGGTTCGAGAACAGGTTAGTGTTATGGGTGGTGAAGATTACCTGCGTGTTACGGACGGAAAAAGTACGCTCAAACGGCATTCTCAAGCGAGAAATAAACTTGTCTAAATCGGCAACGAGCGTCTTTATCGGAGGCGAAATTCTCTTTTTCTGCGACTTCATTATTGAATTTTTC
>WQXP01000038.1 GCA_009784765.1 Oscillospiraceae bacterium
GCTCAGTTTCGCGTTCCCCATTCCGACCCTTGCCATGTAATAGTTTGCATCACGCCGCATAACCTCTTCCCAAGGTGCAAGAGATGCAGCATAGTCCCCCGCTTCGAACAAATCCATCGCATCTGCGACAAGCTCGCCGAACTCTGTCAGACGAAACACGGTAATCGAAGCTTTATCCCAATCAACAATATATACAGTATTGTCGAACACTTCCATTCCGATTGCATTGCGGAACAGCCCCTGCTGATTACCAATTCCCCCGAAAATGAAGAGCAGGTGTCCCTCTTTGTCGTAATGGAAGATTTGCCCCGAGCGTGTATCCAAGAGGAATATGTCGCCTTTGTCATCGACTGCGACATCAACCATTTCCGACGATACAGGGCGGTTGTTAATCATAACAGTAGCCGCCGCACCCCACACAACATCAGCAAAAGTAGGTGTCAAGAAAATGTTCTCGCCTGCAGGGTTCAGCTTTCCCGCAACATCGACCCCGGAAGAGCGTGTAGTGGTAACGGTGTAGATGAACTGGTCTCTGTCAATGGTAAGGTTAGAGAAGTTGACCGCCACAGACTGGGCACGCCTGCTCATAACATCGCGCGGCAAAACAAAGCGCAAGAAATAGTTGAGAATTGCCTCAGCAGTTTGCTCGACGCGGTTCGCGCCGAAGAAGCCGCGGAAAGTTCCGTCTTCGCTGAAAGTTACTGCGCCGCGGTTAATCCCGGGTACAACACAGTAGAGATTTCCTGCGTTATCGACGACAACTTTGCTCGGAATAAAGTTAGCGCGTACAGGTTCACCGCTTTCGTTGTTCATAACAACGAAAGTGTCAGAATCGGGGCGGCGATACTCCATCCAAATTCCGCCATTGATATCTGCCGCGATTACTCGCCCGTTATCGGAAATGTGCCCACCCTCGTAATCTGCAATGTAGATACGGGTTTCTGTGCCGAAATCGGTTACGAATATTCCCCGTGGATTTTTCATTACTGTTGTTGTTCCGCGAACATAGTTCTGCTGCGAATCGAGTTCAAACACGCGATTAACTTCTGCCCAATACGCATAGCTTGCTTCAGGGGTGAGATTGCCCTGTGCGTCTGTTTCGCCGATGAAGTTTTCGATGCGATAATCCTCACGATAGTGAAAAGTCGAAAGAATGCGAACAAGTTCAAAGTTAGTGGTGGTGATGATAATGCGGTCGTTACCGCTGTCAACCAAGAAAATCAACGGGCCGGTAACTCGCGTCAGAAACTCATCTTGCCCGTTTACTGTTACCCGCTCAGTCGGCCCGGTTAAAGGCGAATCGCGGTCGAGCAAAATCAGCATTCCTTCAGGATTGGGGTTTTCGTAAACCAAAATGTCTTGCGGGTTCCTAAATCCGCTAATCCCTGTTCTGCCGTCGCGCAGGCGGATTTCGGCAGCACTCACGACGCGGTCAACGACCCAGCCGCTCTGAATGGGGTAGGTATCGCTCCACCAGTCATAACCGTAGGGAATGAAAGGCTGGTCTGCTGTAACACTCGACATGGTGAACACCATGACGACGACAAGCAAAACCGCCGCTATAATCTTAGAAGACTTTTTTTCAAAAAGCATAACTTTCCTCCTAAAATAACTGTCAACTGTCAATCGTCAACTGTCAACTACTGCTCCGTCAAGCTCGCCCCTTTGAACGGGCAGAGCCCGTTCTGCGGGACACCGCTCTTGTTTTACTCTTTAAGCCCCGAGTGTGCCATAGTCTCAAGTACGTTTCCTTGGCAGAACAAGAACAGCACCATAGGCGGCAGCATCATAAAGACAGTCGCCGCCGCACCGACCCCGGCACGGGCAATTCCCGAAACTTGAATTTGCTGCAAAACAGTCGGCAAGGGTTTGAGAGCCTCGTCGAAGATGAACGCGCCTCCTTGGATTTGCCACGCGGCGGTGAAGGCGAAGATAATCAGCGTTACCCACGCGGGTTTCGCATTAGGCATGACTATTTGCCAGCAAGTGCGGAAATGTCCGCAACCGTCCATCTGCGCCGCCTCAATGATTGAGTCGGGGATTTGCCCCATGAACTGTCTCATAAAGAAAATCGACATAGGCGTTGCGATAAAAGGCAGAGTAATCGCGAAATAAGTGTTAATCATGTTAAGTTGCGCCATGACCATGTACTGCATAATGTAAAGAACTGTCGAGGTGAACAGAAGGGAAATCTCAATCGTGCGGTTGAAGAAACGAACACCCGGAACTTTAACTTTTGCAAGAACATAAGCCGCCATCGACGCTAAAATCAACTGCGAACCTGTAACACACACGGTAACGAGCATCGAGTTAAACAGATAGCGTGAAAAAGGCACCCACATTGTCGCTGCGGCTTCGAAAAGTTCGATGAAGTTCTGCGATGTCGGGCTTATTACATAAAGACGCGGCGGGAAGAGAAAGAACTCCTCCGGCGGTTTGAGTGATTGAATTACAGAAAGATAAATCGGAAACAGCATAAACGTACCGAGCAAAATCAGGAGAATGAAAATTGCTATATCCCCACCGACTGAGCCCGAATATTTTTTGCGCTTTTTAATCACTAATTTCATATCAGCACTCCCTACAGAGTTTATTTAACTGTCAACTGTCAATTGTCAACTGTCAATTGACATCAACTGTCAAGATATTTGCCGAGCAGTTTCTTAATTCCCCAGTTCGCGAACAACATCGAAATAAAGAGAATAAAACAAATCGCGGACGCCATACCCATCTCAAACCTTAGCGCACCGAAGTCAAAAGCGTGGTTCATGATTGAGTGGGCGCGATAGTCAGTCGTCGGGAAAGCAGTAAGGAACCGCGACACGTCTCCCGCCGAGAAACTCGCGACAATCTGCATGACTGCGGCGAACAAAAGCTGAGGCCCCATGGCAGGAATGGTAATGTACAGCAGTTCTTGCGCGCGGTTCTTGATTCCTTCAATCGCACCCGCCTCATAGCGGTCGCCCGGTATTCCCTGAAACCCTGCGCGAATAGCAAGGAAGCCCGCCCCGAGCGAAATCCAGAGCTGCACGATTATAACCACGTACAGAATTAAATTCCCGTCGGTGAGCCACTCTTGCGAGCGGGTCAAAATCCCCATATCCGTGAGATAAGCGTTGGCTATCCCGTGAGAGTCTCCCGAGAAAATCAGTTGCCACGTCGCGTAGACGTTTCCCGCAAGAGTCGGTGCGTAGAAGATGAAAGTAAACACCGTCTTGAGTTGCCCCGGGAGCTGGTGGATAAACCACGCAAGCATGAACGCCATAACATAGCTCACCGGCCCGGTTACTAACGCGAAAACGAGAGTGTTCTGAATACTGATGAGGAAAACCTCATCTTCCATGAACAGGGTGTAGAAGTTATCGAAACCAATCAATTGGGGGAAAGAAACCATGTTAAAGTTAGTAAACCCGATTGGCAGCGACATAAGAACGGGAACTGCCGTCATAAGCGTGAACAGAATGAAGAAAGGCGCGAGCATTCCGTATGCGTTCTTTCCGCGCCACATTTCGCGCAGCGTGTAAAGAAACTTATTGTCTTCAATCCGTCTTACGGCTCCGGCAGGGGCTGCATTGTTGTTCAAAGCTGTGTCCTCCTTTTGCTTAAGATGACGCTTGGCGTTCGCGATTTCGCGCGATTTCTGCGTTTTTACGCGCGATTTCCGAGTTAATGTCCGTGTTATAATTCTCTAAGGCAAATCGTGGGAATGCGCCTGTGTTTACAACGGCACGGAACGCATTTCGAACGTGTCTGATTACTGAATAGTTCGCAGGTATCATCGGTATTTCCACAAGAGCGTCGCGCTGAGTTTCAAGCCTGCCGAGTTCCACCGCCGACCACGCTAAATTCCGCATAGCGTTAATGTTCGCGGTATCAAACCGCCCGAGAGGCCCGAGCATTGCTTCCATGTTCTGCCCGAATTGGGTTTGCGTTTCGTCAGAGGTGAACCACTTAAGGAACTCCCACGCTGCTTCTTCTTCACTGTCGCTGAGGTGGTTGAAGATAATCCCCCCCGACGCCCCGCTGGTTGCGGCTATGTCGAGATACTCTGTTTCCCCTGTGAAGGGGTCCACACGAGAGTCAATAAACCTGTCGGTGTCTTCGCCATCGAACGCCGTTCTCCATGTTCCCGGCACGTGGCGGAAATTCCACATTCCGCGGATTTCGGGAGCCGCTCCGTTAAGCATATTATAGAAAGCGTAAGGCTGAATTATAATCGGGAACTCGCCTGTTCTGAAGCGGCTGAAGGGGTCATAGCTCTGCTCAAAGCGATAGACTGTGTAAAAACGCGACCATGTGTTGAACGCCTCAATGCTCTCAGGGGTGTCGAACATAGTTTCTACATAAAGCCCCGATTCATCGTCGCGGCGGTAGAAGTTCTGCCCTGTTTGAGATTGCAAAATCGCGAATGTGTCGCCGGGCTCAAAAGTCGTAATCGTAACACCCATCGGCGGAGGAGTCGTCGGCGGAAGCAGACCCATTCCAAGGTAGGAACGCTGCAGAACCGCGATTGCTTTCTCATACTCGTCCCAATCACGGGGCGGTTCAAGCCCTAAATCCGAGAGAATGTCTGTACGGTAGAACATCATGGGGAAGTTTTGCGTAATCGGCAGCGCGTACACCCCGTCAAGGTATGTGAAAATCGTGGGCAGTTGCGGCGTAAACCGCTCCCTCACTATGCTTGCGTAATCGGGGAATTGGCTCACGTCGGTAATCAAACCACGCGCCGCAAGCTGAATCGGGAAGTCCCCCCCAATAAACAGAGCGGCATCAGGGCCTTTCCCCGCGAGAGACGCTTCAAGAATCCCCCCTTGAACCAAGTTAACACTAATCCAGATATTGTGCGGATTGTCGTCATTGAACCCGCTGTCTACAAGGTTTTTAAGAGTCAACGTTTGGTCACGCCCGAGCCCAACCCACACGTTGATTTCATTGCCTACATCTTCACCTGTGCCTAAGCTTGTATAGTCCTCAAAGAAAGAGCCGAGAAAACCCCTCCAAAGAAACGCGATTTGCCTGAAAAAACCTGCATTCGCAGAAGCGGGCTTGCAATCATAAGTCAGAATTTCGATATAATCTAACTCTAAGGGTTGACGCCCCGCTTGACGCACCCACGCCGCGAGAGAAGAAATGTTATCGCGAAGAGACTGCAATCGCTGAGGAATCCTATCGGGGTTGCCCACACAGCGGTCGAGAATAATCGCCATAGTCTCAAGAGTAGCCGCTTCTGAGCCTCTGCCGAGAATCCCCTCAATGAGTTCTTTTTCGCGCCGCAGATTAGCCGCAATCTCAATGAAGCTGTCAAGAAGCTCAGGAATTTGTTCGTCTACTTCATAGGGATAAAACTCGTCGGGATTAGGGCCGGTTATCTGAAGTATGCGGCGATAGTAGTAATTCAGCCGCAGAAGCTCATTACTGAGCCGAAGCAGATTGTCGCCGATTTCCCCGGGAACAACCTCAAAAGTAACGCGATGAAGCCCCGCCTCAAACTTGAGGTAGACTTCCTCACCGTCGGGCGTAGATAAAACTTGCTGCTGCCAGTTGAACCCGTAAGGGAACACAACCGCGTTAAATTCATCTACAGGAACTTCCGGTTCGCTCCACACTCCGCGCGATTCATCATAAGCAGACACAAGAACGCGCCTGTTGGTGTTAAATCCACGCAGAGAGTTCTGCCTGAATTTCGCAGAAATGCGATAGTAACCCGTCTCAGGAATTGCAAACTCCCATGTAAGTGCCTGCCCCGCCTGTTGCCACGAGTCATTGCCTCCCGCTGTGTTATAGCGCATTTTGACAGGGTCATAAGGGCTAAGCCCTGCAGTAGTGCCGTCATAAGTAGCCCCAAGTTCGGTAGAACTTCTGAAAACAGGGTGTTCTGCCTCAAGCAGAATCGTGCGAGAACCGATGTCATTCGTCGCAAGCTCAAGCTTCGGTGTGTTACGGATTTCCGCGTCGCTCGGACGTTTGGAAGCGTATGGAGGCAGTTCCTCAAAATTAGTAAACACCATAGACTCAAACGCAACACCGTCAACTTTAATCCCGTTAAGAGTAATCGTATTTTGCCCTCTTTCAAGGAAAAAGAACATAGGCTCATTGAACAAACCCTCTCTGTCTAAGACGGTATGAGTAATCCACTTATGAAACTGCACTTGACGCGGAAGCATTTCATGCTCAGACGGGTCTCCGCCCATCGTGTGAAAACTCTCGCTTCTGTGCCCGCCCGCAGTCGCGCCTTCGTTCTGCCAAAGCTTATCGACAACAAGACGACGTGCCGACGCAAAAGGATACTCCCCATTAAGAAGCAACCCTAATTCAATGGCGTTGTTCATGCCCACTGCGCGATTATCGCTCCAGTTATATTTCGCCGCGAAAAGCCCCTTCGCATCTTGCTCGGTGAGTGTGTGATAAACAAATTGCAAGTGATACATTCCCGTAGCCGGGACGTTAAATGTAAAGTCAATTTCGCCTAAGTCGTTTCCCCAAATAAGCAGATTATCCCGCCCCGCGTAACTGCCTGTGCTGTATTGCACCTCTTCGCCGAGTTCGCTGTTAGGACGCATTTCAGAGATACTGCTGCTCATAGGAACGGTGATTACATCACGGGGGGTTGCTTCGTTCTGATGCCGCGCAAGATAATGCTGATACAAATCATTACGGGCGACACCTGTCAAAATCCCTGCAGACGCAAGACCGGTATTATCCGCCAACACATCGTTGAAATTACGCGGAGGCGCAGGGGCGTCGTCATCACCCGCGAAAACAACCCCTTGTACACAACTCAACACAAGAGACGCGACTAAAGCCAAAGCAACAGCGCGTTTCAGATTTTTATATCTTTTATTTCTTTTATATCTTTGTGAGCTAAACAACATAATGTACCCTCCACAGACGTAATGTTTAATGAGTTCTATTGTAAGTTCTAGCGTAAGTTCTATTCATTATAACATAAAAAAACCTGCTTGTCAACATTTTTTTGTTAAAATTCACGAAAATCATGAAATTATCACCTTAGCATAACCCGTTATATCTAATCCAAGCCAAATTCCCGATTCGCGGAAGCGTTCGGGAACGCTCGGGTCGCGATTATCAGACACACAGGTTACGATATTTCGGACATACACACCCTCAAACCCTACGAAATCGTCGGGGAAACCCTCAATCCCGCAGACTTCGCGGATAATCGCCTGAGGGAACTCACCTAACACGTTGCCTTTGTGGCAGAAGCGATAATCCCCCGTGTCCGGGTTTTTTTCGACTGTCAGCTCGTCCCCCTCAGCAATCCTTTCAGCAATGTAGAGCTGGAGTCTAATCGCATCGCCCATTTCTTCGGTGAGAAAACTCTTACCGTCAACGTCCCCGGGCAGCCCGAGTTCTACATTGAGGCAGTGCCGCCCTGCTTCGCCTTTATAGTTGTCTAATGCTACTCTGCAAGGACGCCCGAGTGTGCTTTTGGCAAACATCCACCCGCTGATTGCTTCTTTGCGGATTACCACGGGGGCTGCTCCGAAAACACCTGAAACCGCCGCATAGAGGCTGCTTGGCTCCCCTGTTTCGGTAAGCACCATGACCTCGTCATATTCGTCGTCGGGGGAAAGCGCAGCGAGTGTCGCTAATGTAACGGGGCAGAACTCATCGTCCATATTGAGTATACATTCGCTGATTAAGCCGCCTTTGCGATTGAGCGCATCTGTCAAATCAGCAATTTTAAGCACACCCGAGTCGCTTCTGTCGTCGCGCTTTTCGCCGCACAGCAGAAGTAAAGCTTCATAAAACTCGAGTGCGTCGTCTTCTGTGGCATCAACATCATATGCGCGGACTAAATAGCGCATAACGAACGCCTCTTTGTCTATTTCATCGCCGCAGAAATCCCAGAAAATATCAGCAATGCGGCGGTTGAGGGTATAATCCTCCGCCCCCGCGATTTTATGCTCAACTCCGTTTTTGTACAGAAGCGTCGAAAAATATCCGACTTCGAAAGCGTTGTCGCAAATCACCAAAACCCGCTTATCGGGAATGCCGCAAAAACTTTCCGCTGTTAATTCGCCGAGAGTTTCCGCCTCTGCGTCGCTGTGATTTTTAGACACGGCTTCGGCAAATTCGGCAAGTTCGCCAATTTCCGCGATTTCAGCGAGTTCCTGCGCCGCCGCCGCCACTGCCCCTTCAAGATTTTCGCCCAAGACATACAGCGGCTCAAAAACAACATCATCAGGATTGAACCCCGCAAGCCCCTCTGTCCCTTCTATTTCGCGAAACCCATACGCCTCAACCTCGTCAGGAATGGTCACCCGCGTAATCCGCAAAGCATTAGGAAGTTCCATGCACTTCTCATAATTATAGCAATCACGATTCTCACAACGGCACGACCATAAAACTTGCCCCTTTACCAAAATCTTGCCATAGACGTGTTCATTGCTTTTATTAAGGCGACACCCCGCA
>WQXP01000039.1 GCA_009784765.1 Oscillospiraceae bacterium
CGCTCGCTCCAAAACGCACCGGGTTATTTTGGATATGTTCAGAATTCCATGCGCAAAAACATCTTCGCCCTCATGGAGCGGGAGGCTTGGAGTGAGTTTTCGCCCACACTTCGGAACCTGATTCTTTGTGTTTCGCTCACCCGCCACCTCGCTGCTGATTTGGTCGCGGATTTGTGCGACTATGAACCGGAAATCTTTGATGAGTTTAAGGCGCAAAGTGCCTATATTCGGTATGACAGCTTCTCTGACTCATATTCGCTTCACCCATTTTATCTTGCTTTTCTGCACACAAAACACTCTGCCCTCACTTCCCGCGATTTGCACAAAACATACGAATCCGCCGCCCGTTGGTGTGAACGCAACGACTTCCTCGCTGATGCACTCACTTTCTATGAGAAAATCGCCGATTATGACGCCATTGTTTGTGTACTTCTGAGGCTTTTTCTCCCTCTGCCCTGCCCGGGTGAATTGCCCCCTGAAACAACTGTACAAACCACAAAAAACATCGCCGCGCTTTTCGAAGGCGCGCCCGACTCGGCTTTCGATAACACACAATACTTCGCCGCTTTGCACATTGCTGTTCTCTCCTCTCTCTCTCGGTTTGATGAGCTTTTCGAGCATTCCAATCTCTATGAGCAAAAGCTCCTCGCCCTTACGCAAAAATCCCACGACAGTTTCGGGGAGTTTATGGAACTTTACCCCAAACATTGCTCCACGCTTTGCTGCTTTTATTTCTTTTTAGGAATCATCCATTCTTTTCGCGACCCTTGTTCCGACTCCTCTGCTCTGCCACAAAACCGCAGCTTTTGTGATTATTTCGCCCTCATGAACAATTACATGACTGCGGATTTTTCTGCGCTGCTCCAATCTTGCGATTTTCGGCGCGGACAGTGGCTGAACCTCAATTGCTCCGACGCACAAAACGCACCACAAATCTATGCTGACGCACTCATTCGTGCGGACAGGCACGCCGCATCACAATCTGATTCCATTTCTACCGGTGCTGAGGATTTGATTATCGCTGAATATCACTTTTATCGCGGAGATTTCCAAAGCGCAGAACCGCTGCTCCTCCGCGCTGCACAAAACGCACACACTCGCGCTTCTTTCGACACCCTTCATCGCACACTCTTTTATCGGCTGCGCACTGCCGCCGCGCAGGGGGATTATTCCAAATTCGAGGACTGTTTTCGCGAAACACAATTGCTGCTCTCCGAAAAGCTCTATGCTCTGCGTTTTCTCGCCTGCGACATCACCGGCGCTTGGTATAACGCTGTAATTCGCCGCCCCGACCACTTCGCGGATTGGCTCAAGGACGACTTTGCCCCTCACGCGGCTTTTGGGTCTTTTGACGAGTTTGCTAATCACACAAAAGCGCGGCATCTCTACCTGTCGCGGCATTATCTGCCGCTTTTGGGGTTCTTTGCACGCTCCAAATCTTGCAAAATCGCCCTCTACGGGCGTGTTGAACTCTTGGCTTTGGAGGCTTGCACCCATTACAAAAACAATAACATCTCCGCCGCTTTCGCCACCCTTGAGGACGCTTATTTAGCCGCTTCTGCGAATTTCATCACCACACCTTTTGCGGAACTCGGCAAGGATATGCGGACTCTCGCTTCTGCCGCCCTAAAGTGCGAATTCCAATCTCTGCGCATTCCACGTGAGTGGCTCGATGATATTCGGCGCAAATCCTCCACTTATGCAAAACATCAATCTTTCCTGATTCAAAGCGTTCATCAGCTCGGCGGGGTTGAAATTCCGCCGCTTTCTGCCCGGGAAAAGGATATTCTGCGCCACCTTTGCCGCGGCCTTTCGCGCCCCGAAATTATGGCTGAACTCTCCCTCTCGCGCAGCCGCATTAACACTGCGGTTGATAAAATCTACGAGAAGCTCAAGGCTGCTAACGTCGCTGACGCAATTCGCATTGCAATCGAACACAAATTGGTCTGATTTTACTTTTATCTTGGTTCCGTTCTCCTTCTCCAACAATTCGTGCAGGTGCCGCAAATCACATACCGCCGCATAAATCCCCCCTCCCAAACATCGGGAGGGGGGATTTGTTGATTTTATCAACCGTTAATTGTATTGCGTGTGCCAGTTTTGCGAAGTGTTGGTCGGCAGACCGATGATGAAGCGCAGGATTTCCAGTGCGTCATTGATGTCTACTGAAGTTCTTGCAGTTCCACGTTGGGTGATGTTCCCTGCAATCAGCGCGTCGGCGCGAGTGGGACTGTTTGCATCAAATACGCTGGGTAAGCCAATAATCGAACGCAATACCGCCAGTGCGTCGTTAATGTCGGGGCGTGAGTTTCCGTTAGTAACACGCCCAAGCCCGAATTTACCGCCGTTGAATCCACAAGTCGTGCAGTTGTTGCAGTTTTGGCAGCCTAACGCCTGACAAGTCGCGCAGGTTCCGCAAGGAGATGTAGGAGTACAACTCGCGACTCTCGCGCAGTTTGCGCCCGGGGTGCAGTTCGGGTTAGTACAAGCCGCTCCGCCGCAAGTGCGGTCTACGAATCGTGAACAGCCTGCAATCGGGTTACATGAAGCGTTGGTACAACCTGCCCCGGTGCAAGTGAGGTCTACGATTTCACAAACTCCGCAACCGTTGAAAGGACAATTCGCACGGACACCCGAGCAAGTTTGACCGCCGCAAGTGGTACAGCCTGTTGTTCCGCAACCGGTTGCAGGTGCTTGACGAGTATCGTTCACAGTACAGCCGTCGCGGAGACAAGTGCGGGTTTGGGTGAATGCTTGCATACAGTTCGCTTGAGTTACCTCTTGAGGATTCCAGCCGCCGAAGTTGTGTCCGAGTGCAGGAACGACTACAGGTTCTGAGTGGGTACAGCCTGTTACAGTACATGAACGTGTGTTCGAACCGGGTGTGAGGCAAGTTGCTGCAGTTCCTGCTACCGGCTCGCCGAGGGTGTGCGCAAGCACTGCAATCGGGGTAGCCGCGCCGAATGTGTGAGGGCAACCCGGTGTCGCGCAGACTTCTTGTTGCTCTCCTGCGAGCATACAAGTTGGTTCGCGGATGATGTTTGTGCGACGTGTTGCGTGAGTACAAGCAGCAATACAGTCTTCACAAGGTGAGTGGTCGCATTTGCCGTGAGTACATTCTACACACGCGCCTTCAGATTGGAAAGTACTCCAGGTGTTGGTTTCGGTGTTGAATGTCGATGTTCCGAGAACTACGCCGTTTGCGCCAATAAGCGAAACAGTGTCAACGCGGAAGCGTTGCGGGGCTGCAGTGTGAGTGTACAGAGTAACGCTGTATACTTCGATGTCGTTATCGGTCACAAAGGCAGCCGGGTTTGTAGGTTGGATAGCCGCGCCGGCGTCCCCTGCGGTAAGCCCGTTCACGTAAGTGATGTTACGAGTTGTTCTGGTACTCGGGGCTACTGCCGCAATCCGTGGAATCCAGATTCTGTCAGGGTCTTCGATGTTGTTGGGGTTAGGAGAGCGAAACTCAGGCGAACGTGCTACTTCTTCTACGCCGCCTTCTTCTGCGCCTTCCTCAGCATGGGCACCTGCGTTCACGCTGAACAGCGCGATGATGGTTTCTGTGCCTTCTAAGTGAGTAGCAGTCATGTTAAATCCGAAAATGTCGCTCGGTTTAATGCGCGTGCCTTTAATCAAGTCAAGCACATCGAGAACCAAGTCACTGCGGCCTGCTACCGGCGCGCCTTCCGCATTTGTGTGGACTCTGTTTCCGTTAGTCCAGTTTGTTGCGTTAGCTTCAACTACAGGAGGAGCGATTGTTCCGCCGGTTGCGCAATGTTCGCAAGCACCGACAGGGTTGCAATCTTCGCAAGCTTCACGTTCGCAGCGCCATTTCGCAGTACAGCCGTCTGCTGTACACTCAACGCCGCATTCGCGAGTTGCTTCTGCCCCTGCGAATGTGTGAGTTACACAAGGGAGGAACAGCCTTACCGTGTTCCAAAGGTCGAACTCGGTAAGAATGGCAGCATCGGCTGCTGTTAAGCCGTGTGCTTCGCGGTTAGCAGCCCCGATATTTGTTCCGCCCACGAAAGGAGGTGCTTCGCCTGTGTTTTGACGGAAAGCAACGTAAATCGTTTTAGCTACGTCTGTGCCGTCAACGAGCAGGCTGCGCGGGATTTCAACAGTCATCGTTGCACCCGGGGCAACGGAGAATCCGTTCGCTTGAGCAACTTTGCCTGATGTTAAGTTTGCTTCGTTGATAATCGCGGTTGAAAGAACTTCTTCTGCTGTTCCCGACAAGTCAGTCCAGACGAATAACGCCCTGTTTGTCGAGCGGACATTGAAGCGTTCGGCGAGAGTTACGCGAAGTTCAACGCCTGTCACGGGAACTGCCGCCGCTGTAATCGCGGGGTTGCTTAATTGCATGATTTGTGCGGGTGTTCCGCCAACCCTTGCTACGCCCGGTTGCGGTGCAGGGTTCACTGTCCACACGAGAGTAGGTACTGCCGCATTCGGGCAGAGTGTGTTGGCACAGTCTGCGTTTTCGCACGCCGCATTGAGCCTTCCGCAAGTACAGCACGCTGCTGTCGGGAATGTCGCGCCGTTGGCACATACTGTACACTCATTACAAATCGCGCAAGCTGCGTCTGTGCATTTGAACACGTTGGTACATCCTGTTTGAGTACAAGTTTTGCCGCAATGAGGGGCTGCGCCCTCATAAGTGTGAGCCGCAGGGTCGATGGCTATAACTAAATCTGCTGCCGCAGGAGTACAGCCTGTGCGAGTACACGCACGAACACCTGCAGTTGTGCAAGTTGCGGCTGTTGTTACGTTCCAGTTGTGTCCGAGAGCCGCGATTGTTTCAGTCCAAGTACAGTCTGCCGCGTCGCAAGAACGTGAACCTGCTGCAACACAAGTCGCCGCTACGGTAGTGGTGTTTTCGTGGAGGCAAGCACCTTCTTCGAGCCAAGCATCAATTTTCATGTTGGAGAAGGACAGGTTGCCGTTGGTTGCGTTAGAGATAATCGCGATTACGCTGGCGTTAAGAATATCTGCCGCTACAGCGTCGCCGTTGACTAATCCTGCCGGTTTTTCTGCCGTTTCACACCATACGCCCCATGTGAACTCATATGTGAACGCAGTAGATGTGGCAGAAATGCGTGTCGCGTTAGTATTTCCGGTTGCAGAACGCGACCAGATTACTTCAGTAATGCCGGTTGCTGAGCGTCTGCCGACTGCAACACGAATTCCGGCATCTGCTGTTGCCGATGTTGTCGCTACGTCGAAAGTAACTCTGTAACGAACGCCGTTGACAGGGGCAAAACCCGCTTGAGGCGACCAGTTACTGCCATTCGTGTGAATGAGGAGGTTCCCGGTGTTGCCGCTTTCGCGGACTTGGTTTACCGTGTTGCCCGTCAAAGTCAAATAATTGTTGACGTTGCTGGACTCCGTGCGGAATCCTGCACGGTTGCCGCCAACAGTAACATGGCGGTGTCCTGCGCCTTGAGTTTCAGCTACAGCTAAAGGTGCATCTAATCCCCAAACTTTGACCCACTCAAAATCGCCTGCATCAGGATTGCAAAGGGGACAATTCGTGAGGTCGCATTTGAATTTCACTGTACAGCCTGCAGTGGTACATTCGGTAGTTCCGCAAACGGGAGCTGTTCCGAAAGTGTGTGTGGTGCAAGGGGGAGTACCCGTTTCGGGGAAAGAGACTGTGAACGCCACGGTTACAGCGGTAATCGCCGCGTTAGCCGCATTCGCACGCAGAGTCGGACCGACACCTGCTACTGCCGCAGTGTTAGCCGCCGCAGGAGTGAGGCGGTTACTCGCGGTGTGGAAGGAGTTCCAAATACCCACGTTTACGCGGGGCTGTGTAACAACAGGAAGGCAAGTAGCAGTTCCTGTATCTACCTCTGCATCGTCGATTTGCCAACATTCAAACACAGTGTCATTAGCGCAACTGTGTTCGAGAGGGGAAACCATACCGAATCCGCCTGCTGCCAAATCTTCGCCGGTGAGGGCAGATAAGGGAATCGCAGTTCCGTTGACGCTGACGCTCGTAAGCGAAACAATCGCGTCGTTGAAATGCGGGTCGGGTGCTACAGAACCCGCAGGGTTGGTAACAGTTACACCTGTTTCTCTGTGTTGGACAAAATTCGCGTGTTGAGAGCGAATCGAAAGCCCGACAATCGAGTTAGGTACAGGCTGCCCCGTTCCGGGGGCGATAGGTACGTTCGCGGTGAATGTTCCGCCGGTTGCGGGAACGGTGATTAGTTGCGACAGCCAAGGAGTTGCCTGGTTGTCAGTTCCCCACATATCATCAGCGACTGATGTGTTCATGGTGCGAACCATTACTTGAATCGCGACGGTGGGGTTTGCGTTCACTGTCATTGTCGGCATAATGCTCAGGAGCATAGTAAGCGCGATGAACAGCGAAAGAATACGTTTCTTTTTCATTTTAGTAAGTTTTCCTTTCTGAATCTGCGTATGTTTGCTTGTTGTCAAGATTCGCCCCGCGAATGGGCAAAGCCCATCCTACGGGCTTATCTCTTCTTTTAGCCTCTAATACACATTTATTATAATTATAGACATTGTACCATATCAAAACAGCTTTGTCAAGAGCTTTTACGAAAATTTTACATTAAAATATTTCCCAAGTGCATATACATATAAATATGAGAACTACAAACCCTTTTCGCGGCATTTCTTGTATGAGCCGCTGTGAAATCCTCGCGCTGACGAGTGCGTTGTCTTTAGCCCTCGCCGAAGGGCTTGAGGACGAAGACATGGAAATGCTCGGCAACCTGCTGTCAACAGTCGGGAGTATGATTGCTACATTCGGTTCTATATGCTGCGAATCTCCTGTTTCAGAAGACGCGAAACCCCCTTCTCCTGCATGAACACGCCGTACAGAACATCGCAACCCTCAATCGTTGGGCGGCGGTGAGTAATCATCATGAGCTGGGTTGTGTCAGAGTAACGGCTCAGGTAGTTGATATACTTCACGACGTTGCGTTCGTCTAACGCCGCGTCAACTTCGTCGAGCATACAGAAGGGTGTCGGGCGGTAGAGCAAAATCGCGAAATACAGCGTAATGGCGACCATGGCTTTCTCCCCTCCCGAAAGGGCAATCAGATTCTTGCAGACTTTGCCCGGCGGTGCGGCGAAAATCTCAACCCCTGCGCCTAAAACATCATCATGAGGAGTGTCGCCCTCTGTGTTCGGTGCGTTGACAAGCTCCAGCCGCGCTTCTCCGCCGCCGAAGAACTCTGCGAAAATGCGGGTGAAATGCCCGTTAATCTCGTTGAACGCCGCCAAAAACCGCGTCTGAATATCGACAATCAGCTCATCTATGAGCTTTTCGAGTTCCCGCTTAGCCCTGCGAATGTCTGTGAGTTGTGCGGACAAGTCATCATAACGTGCCTTGACCTCTGCGAACTCGGTAACAGAGGCGTAGTTGACATCTCCTAAATCTGCTAATTTGCGGCGGAGTTCCGTGAGTTTCCCCCGCATTTCTTTCACGGTTTGAACCGCCTCTTCTTGGGGCTGATTTTGTTGCTGAAGCTCAACCGCTTCCGAATAAGTCAGCTCATACTCGTCAAAGAGCATGGCTTTAATCTCCTCCGCTTTTGCCCCCAAGCCCGATTTGCGTTCGATTACCGACGCAAGCTTGTTTGAAAACTTCTGCTTATGTTCGATTTTTTCGCGAATGTCAACTTGAATCCGCGTTATGCGCTTGTCTTTCGCTTCTATTTCGCTTACATACTCCCCGAGTCGCTCTTTCGCCGTGAGCAAGTCCCTCTCAATCTGCGTGATTTGTTCGCGGCAAGCCTCTATTTCCCTTTCGAGAGCTTTGCTTTTGTCTTCGAATGCTGCTATTTCGCTTAACTGCATTTCGCGATTTTTTCCCGCTTCATCGCGGGTCTTGTTAAGATGCGCGATTTGCGCCTCGAAATTCTCTATGTCTTTGTTCTTCGCGAGTGCCTGCATATTCAGGTCGCCGATTAGCTCTGCGAGTTCGCGGCGGTTTTCGGTAATAGCCTTGAGTTCCTCTCCTTGAGCCGATGCCGCCGACTCTTTTTCTTCGATTTGCGCCAGCGTCCGGGTTAGTTCCGCGTTGTTACGCTGAATTTCACTTCGCTCCGATTCGAGTTTCTCCTCACATTGCTTTAACATTTCTGCCGACTGCTCCGCTCTGTCTTCAAACTGCGCGAGCATTTCAGCCGCACCGCCGAGTTCTGCAGTCAGGCGCAGTTCTTCCCCTGCGAAAGCCGCTAAGCTTTCGCGCATTCCCTCACATTCTAATTTCATCTTAGCGCACTCC
>WQXP01000040.1 GCA_009784765.1 Oscillospiraceae bacterium
CCTACACCGCCGACTAAACCCGAAATCCCTGCAGCGGAGGAGAAGTTTTCTTCCAAAGAAAACATCGTCATCGTTCCTTCTGATGCGGCGGCTGCTTCACCCGCGCCTACGCATAAAAGCAAGAACAAAATCTATGCGATTGCAGGGGCGGCGGCGGCACTGGTGCTTCTTGTTGTCGGGATTGCAGTCATCTCTGCTCTTCGCGGCGACGGCCCGCCCGTTGAATCGCAGTCCCCTCCTTCTTCTGAGGCGACCCCTGAAATAACCGAGCCTACTTCCGCGAACGGCTCACTCATGACTTCTCCCGCCACTTCGACAGGCGGCGAAGCGACTGAGCCGTCTGTGTCTCCTGTTACCGAACCGCCCTCTGATACGGAGGCTGCCCCCGATACTCCCGATACACCGCCATCCGCCTCTGTGGCTTCCGGTACTGCTACTACCACTCGTGCGACTACAACAGCAGCGACTGTTCTTACACTTCCGACTACTACTGCCACCACTCGTGTGCTTACGACGGCTGTGACTACTCGCACGAATCCGACTACTGTTGCTACAACCCGACCGACTACTCCTACAACTGTACCTACGACTGCACCTACAACTGCCACGACTGCGCGGCGACCGGTAGAAACCAGAATTTTCGATATGCAAACCGACCCCAACCTTGCCCGCTTTGCCGGGTTAGGCTCATCTGCCCAGAGTACCCACGCGCTTCTCGGAAGCCATGGCGCAGACCGTGTCGTTGATACGACTTCTACGCCGCGAACAATCGCGATTACGCGGCGGGGCGGAGGTTCTCAGGGTGTTTTCATCAACCTTGACCAAATCACCCTCACCCCCAACGCAACGTACCGTTTTGACTTTTCCGGAAGCGTTACTTCAGCCACCGGTACACACACAATCGACTTTACCAGCGTTACCGACACATCAGGGAGAGGTAGCGATGTTGCGACTTTGCGGTCGGTTACCACTTCCGCTAACGGCAGTTTCACTCTGACACATTCGCTGACACAATACGATATTTCCGTGATGCACGCACGGGGGGTGAGGCGGCTTCGTCTTGGCGGGGCGTCCGGGCAAGATTTACTGATTACCGGGATTTTGATTCGGGAAGTTGTGTAAAACCGCGAATTAAGGCACAATGCACAAAATCACAGCGAATTTTGGCGAAATATTTGTGCAGTTTTTACAAAATCGTGAAATATGCAAACTTTTTCATAAAAACCCCTTGACAAGATTTTCTATGTATAGTATAATGAAATACTGTACCTATTATGGGCGAGCTATGTCTAAAAGAAAATAAAAAAACAGGGGTGATTTCGTTTATGGCTAAGGTAAAACCGGTAAGCTTAGGGAAAACCACGCGAATGAGTTTTTCAAAAATCCACGAAGTGGTGGATGTTCCTAACCTAATCGAAGTTCAAAAAGAGTCTTACGAGTGGTTTGTGCGCGAGGGTGTCAAAGAAGTTTTTGCAGACGTTTCTCCCATTAAAGACAACAGCGACAAACTGTCTTTGAGTTTTATTGACTTTCGGTTGGACGACAAGCCGAAGTATACCATAGCTGAATGCAAAGAGCGCGACGTTACTTACGCCGCGCCGCTTAAAGTTAAGACGCATTTGCATAACGCGGACACCGGCGAAGTCATTGAAAATGAAATCTTCATGGGGGATTTCCCGATTATGACTGACTCGGGGACGTTTGTAATCAACGGCGCAGAGCGTGTCATTGTATCGCAGTTGGTTCGCTCGCCGGGGGTTTATTACGCTTTTGATTATGACAAGACCGGTAAAAAGCTCTTCCGTGCGACTGTTATTCCCAATCGCGGCGCGTGGTTAGAGTATGAGATGGATTCCAACGACGTTTTTTATGTGCGTATAGATAAAAACCGCAAAATCCCTGCGACTACTTTTATTCGCGCCCTTGAGTGCGGCACAGACGATGATATTTACGACCTTTTCGGCAAAGACGAACGCTTGGTTCAAACAATCGAGCAGAAGGACGGCACGAAAAACAACGAAGAAGCCCTTCTTGAGGTTTACAAGAAGTTGCGTCCGGGCGAACCGCCGACGGTTGAGTCAGCACAGAATCATCTGAATATGCTCTTTTTTGACGCGAAACGCTACGACCTTTCGCGTTTCGGGCGGTATAAATACAACAAGAAGCTCGGGGTTGCTTCGCGCATTACCGGGCATAAAGCCATGGAAACAATCCTTGACGCGCAGACCGGTGAGATTTTCGCCGAAGCGGGTCAGCACATTTCTTTTGATGTTGCGAAACAAATCGAGCAGGCAGGTGTTACAGAGGTTATTCTTGAGCTTGACGGCGAACCCGTCAAAGTTGTCGGGAACGGCATGGTTGACATTGCCCCTTACCTCCCGAAAGGCATTAACGCCGCTGATTACGGCATTGTCGAGAAGGTTTCTTACCGTGTTCTTCATGCAATTCTCGAAAACAATGGAGAGAGCCGCGAAGACCTCATTGAAGCTCTCAAGGAGAAGTCGCATTTGCTCGTTCCGCGCCACATTACTCTTGATGACATTTACGCTTCTATGAGCTATTTCTGCAACCTCTGTGAGGGTGTGGGGAATATCGACGACATTGACCATCTCGGAAATCGCCGTATTCGTTCTGTCGGCGAACTTTTGCAAAATCAGTTCCGCATAGGTTTTGCGCGTATGGAGCGGGTAATCAAAGAACGCATGGGGCTTCAGGTTCAAGATACCAACGATAACAAGGTTACGCCTAACTCGCTGATTAACATTCGCCCTGTTGTGGCGGCAATCAAAGAGTTTTTCGGAAGCTCGCCGTTGTCACAGTTCATGGACCAGAACAATCCTCTCGCGGAACTCACACACAAACGCAGGCTTTCGGCACTCGGGCCGGGGGGGCTTTCGCGGGAACGTGCAGGGTTCGAGGTTCGCGACGTTCACTATTCACACTATGGGCGTATGTGCCCGATTGAAACCCCTGAGGGTCCTAACATCGGGCTGATTTCTTACCTTGCTTCTTTTGCGAAAATCAATCTGTACGGATTTATCGAAGCCCCTTACAGGCGTGTTGACAAATCCACGGGCATTGTTTTAGACGAGGTAGTTTACATGACTGCCGACGTGGAAGATATGTATAAAATCGCGCAAGCGAATGAGCCTCTTGACAATGAGGGGCGTTTCGTGAAGGCGCGTGTTACCGGGCGTTACCAAGACCAAATCCTTGAGGTTAGCCGCGACGAAGTTGATTTCATGGACATTTCTCCTAAAATGGTTGTTTCTGTTGCAACGGCGATGATTCCTTTCCTTGAGAACGATGACGCTAACCGGGCGCTCATGGGGGCGAATATGCAGCGTCAAGCTGTGCCGCTCATGATTCCCGAAGCTCCTATAGTCGGAACGGGAATGGAGTCAAAAGCTGCGATTGACTCGGGAGTCGTTGTAACGAGTTCTCATGAGGGAACTGTCAGCAGTGTTACTGCGGACGAAATCGTGATTAAAGACTCTAAGAAGAAAGACCACAAGTATGAGCTGATTAAGTTCAAGCGTTCTAACCAAGGAACGTGCGTCAATCAGCGTCCGATTGTTACTAAAGGCGATAAAGTCACTAAGGGCGATATTCTTGCGGACGGACCCGCTACCGAAATGGGCGAAATCTCTCTCGGAAAGAACGTGCTTGTCGGGTTCATGACATGGGAGGGTTATAACTATGAGGACGCGGTTCTCATTAACGAAAAGTTAGTCTACAATGACGTGTTTACGTCAATTCACATTGAGGAATATGAGCTTGAGTGCCGCGATACTAAACTCGGGCCTGAAGAAATCACTCGCGATATTCCTAACCTCAGCGAAGATGCACTCAAAGACCTTGACGAACGCGGCGTAATTCGCGTAGGTGCAGAAGTTCGCTCGGGGGACATTATGGTCGGAAAAGTTACGCCTAAGGGTGAGACTGAACTGACAGCAGAAGAACGCCTGCTCCGTGCGATATTCGGTGAAAAAGCACGGGAAGTCCGCGACAATTCGCTGAAAGTCCCTCACGGTGAGTCGGGGATTGTCGTTGATGTCAAAGTTTTTGACAGAAGCAACTGCGAAGAGCTTCCTCCGGGGGTCAACATGGTTGTTCGCTGTTACGTCGCGCAGAAGCGCAAAATCAGCGTCGGCGATAAGATGGCGGGGCGGCACGGAAACAAAGGTGTTGTTTCGCGAATCCTTCCCCAAGAAGATATGCCTTTCTTGCCCGACGGAACGCCGCTTGATATTGTTCTTAACCCCCTCGGTGTACCTTCGCGTATGAACATCGGACAAGTTTTTGAGGTTCACTTAGGTTGGGCGGCGAAAGAACTCGGTTGGAAAATCATGACCCCTGTATTTGACGGTGCAGTCGAGACTGATATTCTTGATTGCCTCAACGAAGCGGGATTACCCGAAGCTGCGAAAATCCAGCTCACTGACGGACGCACGGGCGAAAAGTTCGACAGCCCCGTTACAGTCGGTTATATGTACTACCTCAAACTCCATCACTTGGTAGATGACAAAATCCACGCTCGCTCCACCGGGCCTTACTCTCTCGTAACGCAGCAACCTCTCGGTGGTAAAGCGCAGTTCGGCGGACAGCGTTTCGGAGAGATGGAAGTTTGGGCACTCGAAGCCTACGGAGCGGCGCATACTCTGCAAGAAATCCTGACTGTTAAGTCTGACGATATTGTCGGGCGTGTCAAAACCTATGAAGCAATCGTTAAGGGCGACACCGTGCCTAAAGCGGGCGTCCCCGAAAGCTTCAAGGTATTGATTAAGGAACTGCAGTCTTTGGGGCTTGACATTAAGGTCTTGGACGAGTATGAGAATGAAATAGATTTGAAACATTCGTTTGACGAAGATGACGACGATATGGGGATCGTAAACGCTGAGGAGTTCGACTACGCTTCAAGCGATTCCGAGTTCGAAGAGGAAGGCTACATCACGGGTGATGTGGAAGACTCTGACTTCTTCTCTGACGATGAGGAAGAGGAAGATGATTTAGGCGATTTGGGCGAGTGAGCAGTGTATGCAAAAATAACTGTACGCTAATTTGGTACAATCGGGAGGTATTATGGCTGTTGCATTTGATTCCATGAAAATCGGGTTGGCTTCTCCTAAGCATATTCGCAACTGGAGTTATGGGGTGGTTGAACGCCCCGAGACAATCAACTATCGCACCCAAAAGCCCGAAAAAGACGGGCTGTTTTGCGAACGGATTTTCGGGCCGCAAAAAGACTGGGAATGTAATTGCGGAAAATATAAGCGCATTCGCTTCAAAGGCAAAATTTGTGAACGCTGCGGAGTTGAAGTTACACGTAACAAAGTCCGCCGCGAACGCATGGGGCATATTGAACTTGCCGCTCCTGTTTCGCATATCTGGTATTTCAAAGGAACGCCCTCTCGTATAGGGCAAGTTTTGGATATTCCGCCGAAACGCCTTGAGGAAGTTCTTTACTTCACTAAATATGTCGTTATAGACAAGGGCGAAACCACACTCGCTAAAGGGCAGCTTCTCACTGAAAAAGAGTATATGGATGCTCGCGAGGAATATCGTGAGGACGAGTCTTTCTTTGCTAAAACCGGCGCGGAATCAATCAAAGAGCTTCTCGGAGAATATGGCAACTATCGTTATGACAACTATATTTTCGAACATTTGAACGATTTCGCGAAAATCACCGGGCTTTCCAAGATGGACATTGAGGACTATCTCGCTAAGCGTGAGCGGCTGATTACCTTCTTTCCTGAGGGCATTACCGAAGAGGCGGGATATTCCAAGGAAGAAGTGGCTTTCGAGGTAGACACACTTGTTCCGCGCAGAGTTTATGAAGAAGTAATTGTTCCCCTCAACATTAAACGCCGCAAGAGCGGTTACAAAACAATCGAAACTGTTACGGGAAGCGAATATATCGAAGAGCTTTTCGAGCAAAATATTGACGATTTCCCTGCCCTTGCTGAAAAACACGCGCGTGAAAACTGGGTCAATAATCTTGATTGGGTTGCCCGTGACTTGAAAGAAAGCCTTGAAGTTACTCAGCAAGGACAAAAGCGCGTTAAGTTGCTCAAGCGGCTTGACGTGATTGAGGCGTTCAGAAAGTCCGGTGCTTGCCCCGAATGGATGACGCTTGATGTTATTCCTGTCATTCCCCCGGACATTCGCCCTATGGTGCTTTTAGACGGCGGGCGTTTCGCGACCTCGGACTTAAATGACCTCTATCGCCGCGTGATTAACCGTAACAATCGTCTTTACAAGATGATTGAGCTTCGCGCACCGGAAATTATCATTCGTAACGAAAAGCGTATGCTGCAAGAAGCGGTAGACGCTCTTATAGACAACGGCAGACACGGGCGACCTGTTACCGGCCCGTCGAACCGTCCGCTGAAATCTCTGTCGGATATGCTCAAAGGGAAACAAGGGCGATTCAGGCAGAACCTGCTCGGTAAACGTGTTGACTATTCCGGGCGTTCGGTTATTGTTGTCGGGCCTGACCTTAAAATGGACCAATGCGGGCTTCCGAAAGAAATGGCGATTGAGCTGTTCAAGCCCTTCGTCATGCGCGAACTCGTTGACCGCGGGCTGACCGGCAATATCAAATCTGCGCGTAAGATGGTTGAACGCGCCAAAGATGAAGTGTGGGACGTTCTTGAGGACGTAATCCAAGACCACCCTGTTCTGCTTAATCGCGCACCCACGCTCCACAGGCTTGGGATACAGGCGTTCTCCCCTGTTCTCGTAGAAGGACGCGCCCTTAAACTTCACCCGCTCGTGTGTACCGCATATAACGCTGACTTCGACGGCGACCAGATGGCTGTTCACCTCCCACTCTCGGACGAGGCGCGGCACGAAGCGAAAACCCTCATGCTTGCGGCGAAAAACTTGCTCAAGCCCTCTGACGGGCGACCTGTTGCCGTTCCTACGCAAGATATGGTGCTGGGTTCATATTACCTCACACTCGCCAAAGAAGGCGAAAAAGGCGAGGGCAAAATCTTCCGCAACTTCGCGGAGGCACTCATGGCGTTCCAAAACGGCATAGTTACTTTACACGCGAAAATCAAAGTTCGTATATGCAGAGACGATGAACACGACATGGACTCTGCTTCTGTTAAAGACATCAAGGGCATTAACGAGTATGATTATGTTCCCGAATATGATACTTTTGTAAACAGCGGTGATGCTGCATCCGCCGGAACCGACTCAGATGCCGTCGCAGTGAAACCCGAACCACCTGTTATCGTAATCGACCGTAATGCGCCGCTTAAAGTCTACGGTATGATTGAAACAACCGTCGGGAAAATCATCTTCAATGAGCATATTCCACAAGACTTAGGTTTCGTGGACAGAAGCGACCCTGCTCACGAATACGAGCCTGAAATCAATTTCAAAGTCGGCAAAAAGCAACTCGGGCAGATTATCGACAAGTGTATCAAAATTCACGGAACATCGCGGACCGCTAAAGTTTTGGACAGAGTTAAAGAACTTGGGTTTAAGTACTCAACCAAAGCAGCGATTACCGTTGCGGTTTGTGATGCGTCTATCCCCCCTGAAAAGAAAGACATTCTTGCGGAGGCGGACGCAAAAGTTGATAACATCAACGCCTATTTCAATCAAGGATTTATTTCCAACTTAGAGCGTAAGAGCGAAATTCTTGATATTTGGAATGAAGCCACCGAAAAAGTTTCAAGCAAGCTCACAAGCAATTTAGACGAGTTCAACCCCATTTATATGATGGCAGACTCCGGGGCGAGGGGCAGTATCAACCAAATCCGCCAGCTTGCAGGAATGAGAGGGTTGATTGCCAATACCTCAGGGGAAACAATCGAAATCCCTATTCGCTCCAACTATCGTGAGGGGCTTAATATCCTTGAATACTTCATCTCTTCACGCGGTGCGAGAAAAGGTCTCGCGGACACCGCTCTGCGTACTGCTGACTCGGGTTATCTCACCCGCCGCCTTGTTGACGTTTCGCAGGAAGTTATTATCCGCGAAGAAGACTGCGGCACAACTCAAGGGATTGACGTTTATGAAATCCGCGAGGGCAAAGAACTCATTGAGCCGTTGGAAGAAAGGCTCATCGGGCGTTATCTGATTAAGCCGCTCAAAAACAGGAACAAGAAAAATATCGCTACTCCCGACAAGCTCATTGATGATAATGCGGCGAAAGCCATTATCGCGGCAGGACACAAGACTGTTACAATTCGCTCTGTCCTTACCTGCGAATCGGAG
>WQXP01000041.1 GCA_009784765.1 Oscillospiraceae bacterium
TCTTAATCTTCGTGACTTTTGCCCGAACAGCGATTGTCTCCTCCGTTGGCACGAATGCCCCTGCGACCATGTGTCGGGAATCGTCTGCGAGGTGTGCGGCGAACTCGAGGGGTTTATCGTCATTCACGGTGTTCCTTATTGTCTGCAAAGACAGGCTCTCTTCATTAACCACACTGCCGGACACTACCTCAGCGACGCCGACATCGCAGATATAGCGCGGATGAGCAATCTTGTGAATTTGACTCTGCGGAGTTTAAGCAATGTTACCGACCTCACGCCCCTTGCTGCCCTTACTGATTTGCAACAGCTCTTTATAGGGCATCAGGGCATAATGCCCTCAGAGTTGATTGAGCAAATCAAAGCTTTGTGGGAGGCTCTGCCGGGTGCGACGGTTATATGGAGAGACTACACATGAGAAAACGGCATAACTAACGCACTCCCCCCTCACAATTGAGGGGGGAGTTTTCATTGTCTGCTTGTGCGGCAATTTCAAGAGTTTCGCGATACATATTTTCCGCGAAAATCGCGTAACCGCGGGAAGGGTCGTTGACAAAAACATGGGTGACTGCGCCGATTAAGCGTCCATTCTGGAAAAGAGGGCTGCCGGACATTCCCTGAACAATTCCGCCGGAGTTGCTCAGCAGTTCATTATCGGTAACTTTAATTACCATATTCTTGATTTGGTTATTGTCATTAAAGTCAATTTTTTCGATAATCACCTCATATTCCCGGGGCGAGTTACCCTCAACCGTTGTCAGAAGCTTAGCCGCCCCGAGCTGTATTTCCTGCTTAAACGCCATTTCGACGGGAATCAGCTCAATGTCGGCGTTGTCCGAATTTTCCATAGCGGAAGAGTCGCTTATTCCGAAAACACCGGAAGCAGTGTTTCGCTTGATTTGCCCGAGGGTGAGGTGGGAAAGAAAAGTGCCGCAGAGTTCACCGGGTGCGCCCGAATACCCCTTAGCTACGTCTGAGATATAAACTCGAACCGCTTCCCCTGAAGCGAGGGGCATAATCAGCCCTGTATCAATATCGCAGACAGCGTGCCCGAGCCCGGCGAAAGTGTTGTTCGCGGGGTCAATGAAAGTCATCGTGCCGATTCCCGCCCCCGAATCACGCACCCACATTCCGATTTTGAAGCGTTCATCGTGTACGGAACGCACGGGTGTAACCTCAATGACGAGCTGTGCATTGTCGCGGATTAAGAGAAGCTCTGCTTTGTTTGGCTCTGCTTGAAGCGCGTCAGCAACATCGTTGTTAGACTGTACGCGAAAGCCGTTGACCTCTACAACTACGTCGCCCGGGCGAACCCCTGCATCCCGCGCGGGAGTAACAAAGCCCGACTCGCCCTCAACATTGCCGAGTTCCGTAACAATCGCACCGTCAGTGAGGATTTTTATTCCGAAAGGCATACCGCCGGGTATGAGCAACGGTCGTTCAATCCGCTCGAGTTCGGCGCGTTTGATTGAAAACATTCCGAAAAGCTGAAGGTCAACCTCATTATCAGAACCGTCATCATTGTATACCGCTAAGGCTTCTGTTGAATCCTTTTGCGCATCTGCACTGATATTAAAAAAGGTATCTATTTCAAAGTTAGAAATGCTGCCGTCATGGGAAAGGTAGAATTTGTCGGGCAGTTTAACGTAATAGAAACCGATTATTGCACATAATATTAGCGAACTCGCTAATACTGTTGATATTGTCGTTTTCGCTATAGTTCTTAATTTGTTGTTCGTTTTTCTCATTCACACATTCTCCGTTTCTTCATTTCATAATACTAATATTAGCAGAAACACGGTTGAATATGTTCGGAAAAATTAAAATCTTAAATTTGCCCCCAGTTTTTAACGGAAAAATTGAGGGGCGAAAAATGTCTCTACCCCTCTGTTTTTTTACGCAGTACCATTTTAATCGCGCTGATTGCAGAGCCGAAGTTAATCACCGCGCAAACTGTGAACAAGGCGGACAAAGCCACATAATACACGAAAGTATCTTGAACAAAAATCACGACGACGCACATAGCGGCAATAACCGCGAGGTTCGCAAACATTTTCGAAAGTCCTAATTCCATTCGAACGATTTTGCGGGTGTCAACAGCGCGGACGATAAATACGGCAGTATAGCTGAGGAAAATCGAGATTGCCGCGCCATACAGCCCGAGAAGCGGAATCAGCGCGACGTTAAAGACAATGCTCGCGGCTGCACCGATTAGTGCAGTCAACATCGAACGCACAGACTTTTTCGAGGCGACATAGACACTGCCCAAGAAAGTCGAGAAACAAGTGAACACAATTGCGATAATCAAGATTGAGGAAATGCGGTATGAGCCTGCGAACTCCGGCGAAGTCATGAGTTGTAAAGCAGGGCGAATCACGAGAAGCAGCCCCGCCGCCATGAGGTAAATCGCCGACTGGAAAATCTTAAACACATTGGTGTAAAAGTTGGCAATCGTCCGTGAGTTCTTTTCGGTAATGGCAGACATATTCCACGCTTGGCTGAAAATGCCCGACACAATCACGATGATATTCGGCAAGCGGAAGGCGGCTTTGAATAGCCCCGTCGCGTCAATGTCAAGAAAAGCCTCAATGAAAAAGCCTGCCGAAAACCCTGTTACCCACCACATAACAGCAGTGGGAATCATCGGCAAGCTGAAGCGATACATAGAACCGCGCAGGTAATTCAGCTCGCGAATCAACCCGCGAACACGAATGTATTTGCGTAAATCTGCCATTACGAAAACGAAAATCACCGACGCCGCGTCCGCTAAAATGACAGACAGCAGGAATCCGCGAACGCCCATGTCGAGTGCAAGCATGAAAATCAAGTTGAAGCTGATGTTCATGACAGTGGTGAACAAGCCATCTACCGCAAAAAGCCGCACATGACCTATAGAACGTACAAACAATGAGCAGCAACTCTTGATACAGCCGAACATAACATAGAAATAAATCCACCACGCATAACCCGCAAACATCGGAACTTGGTTCAGTGCAGGTGCAATCGGCGCGAAAATCGCCAAGCCGAAAATCACAGTTGACAGCCCGATTGAAAATACATGAGCCTTGTCATACTTCGTGTCAAGCCCGAAACGAATGACAGACTCGTTGACGGACAGCGACACAATCGCCATGATAATCATACAAGCGTCAATAATCAGCCCGACTGTTCCGTAACCGTCGGTGCTGAGCATTCCTGTATAAAACCGCATCATAATAATGACTAAAAACCGCGAGCTGAATTGTCCCGCGGCTAAAATCATTGTATTTGATGCAAGCTTCTTATATTTGTCCATAAGGATTCCTGCGGCATGATGTGGACATCACGCCCTACTGCATTCGCAATTTTTCGCCGAATTTATTCATTAACTCTGCACACTGCCCTTCAAGAACACCGCCGCGAATCATCGGGGCGTACCCGAAACCGAGTTCATACACATTCGCAACCGACCCTGCCGACAACGCGCCCGTCTTGTCCGCGAATGCCCCGAAGACTATTCGCCTGAGCCGCGCCTGCATAATCGCCCCCGCACACATCAGGCAGGGCTCAAGGGTTACGTACAGAGTGCAATCATCAAGCTTCCATGCGCCGCGGGATTTCGCCGCCGCCTCAATCGCGAGAATTTCTGCGTGTGCCGTCGGCGATTGCCGCGCCTCCCTCTCATTACTCCCGCGTCCGATAATGTTGCCGTCGCCGTCAACCACAATCGCGCCGACGGGGGATTCGCCGAGAGCTGACGCTTCCTGCGCGAGTGTGAGTGCCACGCGCATCAACTCAAGGTCATAAGGCAAAATAAACCTCCGATATGCACGTGAACAGCGCCTGCCTGTCCGCCGATTCGAGTTCACCGAGTTCTGAAGCCCCGAAAACTTTCTTGGCATCAGCCAGCAAAGCCAAAGCCGCATTCACCGCCGCCTCAGGCGACGTGGCATTATGGGCGAACCGCTCTGCACTTGTGAGGACTAAAGCGCGGCTGTCATCTAACAAAAACTCCGGCGTTGATTCAAGCAGAACCGCCAACTTCGCGAGAATCGCCGGTCGCGGTCGCCTGTCCCCCGCAATATAGTTCGCCAAAGCGCGGTAGGTAATCCCCACAGCATCAGCGACTTGGCTTTTAGTAATGCCTTTTCGACGAATCAGTGTTTCTAACTTTTGCGGTAGTGTCATGCTTTTCACCTCAACTATTTCATGAATTTGCGAAGAATTGCGAAGAGTTCCCCAATGTCAATCGGTTTGCCGATATGGCTGTTCATCCCTGCTTTGAGGCACTTCTCCACATCTTCCAAGAACACATTCGCTGTCATGGCGACAATCGGAACGCTCTGCGCCTTCGGGTGGTCGAACTCACGAATTCGCCGCGTCGCTTCATAACCGTCCATGAGCGGCATCTGCACGTCCATGAAAATAAGGTCATACTCATCAGGTGCGGCGGCAAACATCTCGACTGCTTGCTTGCCGTTCTCTGCACAATCAATGCTGACTTGGGTTACCTCAAGGAGTGCCATCGCAATCTCACGATTGACTTCAACATCTTCCGCTAACAAGACTCTTTTTCCCGCGAACACGCTGTCCGCGTCCGCCCCTGCTGCCGCCTCACTCGAGACTTTTTCGCTGATTCCTATTGCTTCTGCGATTGAATCTGCAATCGCGGAGGGGAACAGCGGCTTCGACAGAAACTTGTCTACCCCTGCTTTCTTTGCCTCATCAGCGACTTCGCTCCACTCTGCCGCTGAAATCATGATTATAACAGTATTGTCCGGGTTAGTTGATTTCGCCTTGAGTTCCCGTGCTAATTCAATCCCGTCCATATTCGGCATTTTCCAGTCAACAAAGTAAATATCATACATTCCGTTGGCTCCGATATTCGCTAATGCTTCCATGCCGCTTAACGCCGTGTCGCACGTCGTTCCGAAGCCTTGGATAATCTCAGTGAAATACTCGAGTATTTCCGGGTCGTCGTCTACCACCATAATCGAAACATTATCCCAACCCACGCCTATATCCGAGAGTGCGGGCATTTTCTTAGCCCCTGCTTTTGCCTCGAAAGTGAACGAAAACGCAGAGCCTTCACCGAGCTTCGACTCGACGCTGACTTTTCCCCCCATCATTTCAACAATGCTCTTTGTGATTGTAAGCCCGAGCCCGGTTCCGCCGAATACCCGTGTCGTTCCCGTTTCGGCTTGCTGAAACGAGTCAAACAGAGTGCTCTGGTGTTCTTCACTGATTCCGATTCCCGTGTCCGTAACGGTAACTTTGATTGTGTAAACGCCGTCTTGCTCTTTTACGAATCGCGACACAAGGCTCACTGAGCCGCTTTCAGGCGTGAACTTCACTGCGTTGGAGAGCAGATTTGTAATCACCTGCGCCAACCGCTGGTCATCTCCGATAATGGTACGGGGGATTGCTTTGTCGATATGCACGGTTAGCCTTTGATTCATCTCATCAGCGCGGAAAGAAATGATGTTAATGACGCGCTGAAGCATTTTCTCAAACTCGAACTCCACGTAAGACAGCTCGAATTTGTTCGCTTCGATTTTGCTTATGTCGAGAATATCGTTAATCACGCCTAACAAGTGTTGTGAGGCGTTTTCTATTTTTTGTAAGCAATAGTCTTTTTTCGCCAAATCATCGGCAGATTTGCCAATCGTAGTCATACCGATAATCGCGTTCATGGGTGTGCGGATTTCGTGAGACATATTCGACAGAAAATCGCTCTTTGCCCTGCTGGCGACTTCGGCGGCTTCCCGAAGCTTCTCTGTACGAATGAGCATATCACGCTCTTCCGTTATATCCATGAGCGAACCCGCAATCCGGAGCGGCGTTCCGTTTTTGTCACGAATGGTTTCCCCTGCAGCCCGAAAATGCAGATACTCACCGTTTTTGCACAGCAATCTATATTCTATATCAAAAGGCGTCTTCCCGCTTTTGTCGAGAATATGCGCCGCGAACGCCCCTACAGAACGCTCTTTGTCTTCGGGGTGGAGTTTATCGCTCCAGCTTCCGAAAACATTCGGAAAATCATTCTCGTCGTTATAGCCGAGCATTCGCCGAAAATCATCAGAGTACGTGATTGAGTTCGCGGGGTTAGAGGGGTCCCCTGCGAAAATCTCCGTATCCCACAACCCGATTTTCGCAGCTTTTATCATCAGATTAGTCTTGGCAAGCTGCATTTCATTTTTGATGAGGGTGTTCTTAGTTTCGGTAATGTCAATAAACGCCCCGGCGAAGTGGATTATATAACCGTTTTCGTCACGAATTGCTTCTCCATATGCACGAAAGTATACATATTCGCCGTCTTTTCGGCGCAAGCGATACTCCGCATCGTATGACTCATCGCCTGCGTTTGCGATATACTGCACGACTTCTTCTAAAGCCCTCTCCCGGTCATCGGGGTGGAGGTTTTCTTTCCAACTGTCGAAAACATCGGGAAAGTCAACCACGTCCGTATAGCCGAGCATATTGCGAATCCCGCCCGACCAGGTGAAAGTATTGTCCGGGTGAAATAAATCATTGCCGACCATGCCCACGTCCCACAAGCCGATTCGCGTGGCTTTAATCACCGAGTTCAGTATAAGCAGCTGATGTTCGTTCTCCGCCTGCGCCTTCGCGAGTTCTTTTTGCCTGTCGCGAACTTCAGAAACGTCATAGGCGTAGGCGATAATCGCAAAACTGCTGCCGTAAGGGATTCTCACAAGCTCAATCAGCAGATTGATTTTGCGCCCGCTTATCTTCAGCTCTGTCTCGAACTTGTCGTAACCAGCTTTCGCCGCAGTCATGAGCCGCTCACCGACTGTTGTTGAACGCCTTCCGTCAGGTTGAAACTCCGGTATTCCTGCCGAGAACCGCGCTATGAACCCGTCGAACATTTCCTCTTTGCTCTCAAACCCGATAAACCGCATCGCGGCAGGGTTACAGTCAATCATTTTGAAATTGCTGTCAAAAAGAATGTTAATCTGCGGGTTCGCGTCAAACATCGCTGAGGTGGTAAGTCTGTTATCGTCCATAAATCTGCTCCCTCTAAAAAATTGCTACCCCAACACAACCTCAACTTCGTGTACGCCGCCGTCGGTGAAGGCTTCGACTGTGTTGCCGCTCTTTTGTACTCCGTCTACTGTAAGCTTAACCACTCCCTTACACACATGGTCAGGGTTCTTGACTGTAATCTTATAAGTCGCCCCTCGGAACACGCGAGTGAGGGTAAAACCGTCCCATGCTTTCGGAATGCTCGGGTCGATTTTCAGCCCGTCATACTGCGGGTGAATCCCGAGAATATACTGAGACACCGCGACAAAGTTCCATGCCGCCGTCCCCGTGAGCCACGAGTTCTTCGCCTCGCCGTGACGTGAAGCGTCTTTACCTGCAATCATCTGGGCATATACATAAGGCTCTGTGCGATGCAGATGGCTTATTTCCTCACGGAACGCAGGCGCGATTTTGCTGTAATACTCGAAAGCTTTGTCCCCTCTGCCGGTGTGAGCTTCCGCGCAAATCAGCCACGCATTATTATGACAGAAAATCCCCGCGTTTTCTTTATACCCGGGCGGATAAGTCGAAATCTCGCCATACTCGATATAATACTTGGTGAAAGCAGGGTTATTCAGCACTAAGCCGTGGTCGGTGTTGAGGTATTTGTCAACGCTGTCTAAAGTCTTAGCCGCTCTGTCGTCGCACAAGTCAGACATTACTGCGAAGCCTTGGGGTTCAATGAAGATTTTGCCTTCCTCACACTCATGAGAGCCGATTTTACGCCCGAAGTCGTCATATGCACGCAGATACCAGCCCTCCGCGCTGCCGGCGGCTTGGTCGTAACCATGCTCTGCGATTACTCCGCGCATAGCCGCCAGTTCGCTCTCCGCTCGCTGTGCTTCTGCTTCATCGCCTTTGATTCTGCACATTGCCGCGTACTCCGGCCCGATAAACGTGAACATACACGCAATCATGACAGATTCGGCGACTTTGCCGTCCTTGCTCGTAGTAGTCTGGAAAGGTTCGCCCGGCGTGTTCGAGAAGCAGTTCAGGTTAAGGCAGTCGTTCCAGTCGGCGCGTCCGATTAGCGGCAATCCGTGAGGGCCGCGTTTGTTGACTACGTGGTTGAACGCCCTCTTGCAATGGTCGAGAATCGTATCTGCAAGCTCGTCGCGGTTCTCGTAAGGGACTTTTTCGTCAAGAATGCCGAAATCCCCAGTTTCTTTCATATACGCCGCCA
>WQXP01000042.1 GCA_009784765.1 Oscillospiraceae bacterium
TAAGCCCAAAGGGCGGGCTTTGCCCGTCCGTAGGGCGAATCTTGACAACTAAGCAAAAGAAGAGATAAGCCCAAAGGGCGGGCTTTGCCCGTCCGTAGGGCGAATCTTGACAACTACAATAATAGATAGCGGGAGTAACGCATGGAACAAAAATTCAAGCTGCGGGACGCGGCAAAAGAATTAGAAGTTGAGGCTTCGGAAATCGTAGCAATCGTGAAAGACTTCTTCGGAACAGAGAAAAAATCGGCGGGAACACTTGCTCTCGACGAGTTTAATGTCGTATTGGAGAAGGTTCTGCTCAGCAAAGCAACAAGCAGTGTTGAGGATTATTTCGCGACTAAACCCGCTAAGTCTGACAAAGGGGAAGCGGCACAGAAGCCGAAGCTCAAGCCTCGTGCAGAAAAGCCGGTAAAAGCGGACAAGGCTGCTGTCGTTTCGAAAGCAGTGAAAGCCGTTGCCGAAAAGCTGGCAAAACCTGCGGCTTCAGCTAAGGTCGGGGGCAAATCTGAAGGAGGCGGCGGCTCTGAGAGGCGTGCCGTATCTGCGGGGGCTAAATCTGCAGGAGTACGCCCTGCGCCTAAAAAGCCGTCAATGCCGATTGGGGACATGAACCCTATGTACGGTCGCCCCGGTGTGCCTTCGCGTCCGCCTAAACCGCAAACTGCAGTTCCTGCTGAACCTGCGGCGGCTTCTGAAGCGGCGGCGGTTCAACGAAAAGAGGTAACGCCTCTTGTTCCCCGCGAAGTAGTTAAGCAAGCTCAGCCCGCGAAAGCCCCCAAAGTCAAGATGACGCCCAAGGAGGTTAAAGCGGCGGTAGACATTTCTACGCTGAAAGTTAATGAGCCTCCGAAAGCTAAGCAGAAGGGTGAGGCGGTTCAACGGGGTGAGCAAATCGTCAAGCGTGTGGATACCCGCGGCAACTATGTCGAGTTAGACCGATATAATGAGAAGTATGAGAGCATTGCGGCGGCGGCGGGGCAGTCTGCCCAGTATGGAAACAACAACGCCCGTCCCGGTGGGCGGGGGAGCCAGTTCGCTAATACCAACACTCGCGGGAAGCAGAAGTTCGGCGGCGGCGGTCGCCCCGGTCAGCGCGGCGGCAGAGGGAATATGAATCAGCCCGTCCGCAAGGCACCGGAAACTCCTGCGCAGAGGGCAATGCGGCTTGAGCTTGAGAAAGCACGTAACAAACAGCTCGAAGTGCTTATTCCTGATGCGATTGTGGTATCGGAACTTGCGAGCAGGCTTAAAACAAAAGCGAGCGAGGTTATTAAACGCCTTATGCCTCTCGGAATAATGGCGAACCAGAACCAGACTATAGATTATGATACAGCGGCGTTAATCGCTGAAGAACTTGGCGCAAAAGTCGAGCGTGAAGTGATTGTAACGGTGGAAGAACGGCTGTTCGCAGAGGTTGAAATCGAAGATACCGACGAAAACTTGCTTCCGCGTTCTCCTGTCGTTGTGGTTATGGGGCACGTTGACCACGGTAAAACGTCGCTTCTTGACGCGATTCGCGATTCCGATGTAGCGTCGGGAGAGGCGGGGGGAATCACCCAGCATATCGGCGCCCACAGAGTCCGTACCGGTGAAAACAAAGACAAGAAAATCACCTTCCTTGACACACCGGGGCATGAGGCGTTCACGTCTATGCGTGCCCGCGGTGCGAATATCACGGACATTGCAATACTCGTGGTTGCGGCAGACGACGGAATTATGCCGCAAACGATTGAGTCAATCAACCATGCCAAAGCGGCGAATGTTGCGATAATCGTGGCAATCAACAAAATCGACAAAGAAGAAGCTAACCCGACGCGCATCAAGCAGGAACTCACGGAACACGGGCTTGTAATCGAAGATTGGGGCGGCGATATAATCTGCTGTGAAGTTTCGGCGAAAAAGCGTATAGGAATTGACAATCTGCTTGAGATGGTGAACATCACTGCAGAAGTTCTCGAGTTGAAAGCTAATCCTAATCGGCTTGCGGCGGGAACAGTCATTGAAGCGCGTTTAGACAAAGGCCGCGGGCCTGTTGCTACGCTGTTAGTCCAGAAGGGCACGCTTAACACGGGCGACGTGTTAATCGCGGGAACGTCGGTAGGGCGTGTTCGCGTAATGACGGACGACAAGGGCAAGACAGTCAAAACTGCGGGTCCCAGTGTTCCTGTAGAAATCACGGGGTTGGCAGAAGTACCCAGTGCAGGGGATTTGTTCTCGGCAGTCGCGGATGAAAAGCTTGCCCGCGAATTAGTCGAACAGCGCAAACATGAAGCGAAAGAGGTGCAGTTCAACCAGTTCAAGAAAGTTACCCTTGATAATCTGTTCAGCCATATTGAAGAAGGTTCGGTTAAAGAACTTCCGATAATCGTCAAAGCAGACGTTCAGGGTTCTGTTGAGGCGGTTAAACAATCCCTTGAGAAGCTGTCTGTGGAAGAGGTCAAAATCCGCGTAATCCACGGCGGAGTAGGCGCAATCAGTGAGAGCGATGTAATGCTCGCGAATGCGTCGGGGGCGATTATCGTCGGGTTCAACGTGCGTCCGCACCCTGCGGCGGCGGAGAATGCGAAGAAAGATAACGTGGAAATTCGGACTTATCGCATAATCTATGATGCAATCGAAGAGATTGAAACGGCGATGAAAGGAATGCTTGCGCCTAAATTCAAAGAAGTCGAAATGGCGCGGATTGAAGTTCGCCAAGTTTACAAAATTACAGGCGCAGGAACTGTCGCGGGGTGTTACGTCCTTGACGGCAAGGTTAATCGCACCTGCGAAATCCGCGTAGTACGCGACGGCATCGTCGTGTATGAAGACAAAATCAACACACTCAAACGCTTCAAAGATGATGTGAAAGAAGTCGCTCACGGGTATGAGTGCGGAATCACCCTTGAGAGGTTCAGCGACATCAAAGAAAACGACATTTTCGAGGCGTTTATCATGGAACAAATTGCCGTCAGTTGACAATCAGGTAGGGGCGACCGTCCCTGTCGCCCGTTTACCCATAACAGAAAGGTGTATATCATGAGCAATAACAACAAACGTCTTGCAGAAGACATTAAACGCGAAATATCCGCGTCAATGCGCGAGTTCACTTTCGACACAGTCGTGTCTGTCTCTCATTGCGACCTTTCGGGGGACGGGGCATATTGCAAAGTCTATATCTCGACTTTTGAGGGCGGTGAAAAAACCGTCGCCGCAGTGGAGCGGCTTCAAAAAGGGGCGGGGATTTTCAAGAAGAATATCAACTCGCGCATTAAAATGCGCAAAATCCCGGAGCTTACTTTTTTGCCCGATAACTCACTCGATTATTATGACAAGATTAGTGGGATTATTGATGAACTGAATGAGGAAGCTAAACAATGAACCTAAACCTCTCCCAAGCCGCCGAGTTTTTTCGGCAAAACGACAACTTCACCCTGCTGTGCCACGCCAATCCCGATGGGGACACCCTTGGGAGCGGCTACGCTCTGTGCGGGGCTTTGCATATGCTCGGAAAACGCGCAAAAGTCCTCTGCGCGGACAAGGCTTCGACACGGTTCGATTACCTGAAGGAGGCACTCGTTCCCGCCCTCACTGATGTTGACGAAAGCAGCGGCAAAATCATAACGGTAGACGTAGCGGATTTAGAGCTTCTCGGGGATTTGAAAGAACAGTATACTGACATTGATTTATGTGTTGACCACCATGTTTCGAACAAATTTTTCGCGAAAGCAACTCTGCTTGATACGGCTGCGGCTGCTTGCGCAGAATTAGTGTGGGACTTGATTAAAGAGCTGATGGGCGGTGAGGTTGCGCAAGTCGGAGCGGAAATCCGCACAGCAGTTTACACAGGCGTCTCGACAGACACGGGTTGTTTTCGGTTTTCGAACACGACTGCGAAATCCCACGCAATCGCAGCAGAGCTTATGGATTTCGAAAATATGGTAAAACGTGTCGCGCAAATCAATTACATCATGTTTGAAATGAAGACTCTCGGGCGGATAGAACTTGAGCAGAAAGCATATTCGGGGATTGAGTATCACTTCGACAATAAATGTGCGGTTATAGTCCTCACGCGGGATATGCTCGCGGATATTGATACGGCGGACACTGCCAATGTGTCGGTTCTGCCGAAACAAGTCGAAGGGGTTCAGGTCGGGATTTTGCTGAAAGAGCGGGATTCCAGCGAAGACGCGAACAAGTGGAAAATCTCAGTCCGCACAAACATGAACATAGACGCTCAGGAAATCTGCTCCGTCCTCGGAGGAGGAGGGCACGTCCGCGCTGCAGGGTGTAAACTCAAAGGCTCTGTGGAAGAAGTCAAGACGCGGGTGCTTGCTGAAGTTGAGAAGCAACTATGAACGGAATTATCCCAATCTACAAGCCCGCAGGGTTTACATCATTCGACATAGTCGCGATTATGCGCCGCCTCACCGGGGTTCGCAAAATCGGACATTCGGGGACTCTTGACCCTATGGCGACGGGGGTTCTGCCGACCTTTATCGGCGCGGCGACGAAATCAGTTGCCAGCGAGCGGTTCACAGTTGACAGCCGCGTCAACCCTGCCAAGGAGTATGTCGCGGAGTTTCGGCTGGGTATTACCACCGACACCCAAGACTCGAGCGGGCGTATTTTGAGCGAGTCGGCAGTCAATATTACCCGCGATGACTTCGAGGCGGCGGCAGCAGATTTCGTTGGCGAAATTCGACAAATCCCGCCTATGTACTCGGCAGTGAAAGTCGGCGGGCGTAAGCTCTGCGATATTGTCCGAAAAGGCGGAGAAGTTGCCGAAATAGAACGAAAACCACGGCGAGTTACAATCCATGCGCCGGAAATCTTGAGTTTCGACGAGGTTGCAGGAACGGGAACAATTCGCGTGGCTTGCTCGAAGGGCACATATATCAGGACGCTTCTGCACGACATCGGCGGCAAACTCGGGTGCGGTGCGATTATGACTGCCCTTGAGAGAACTCGCTCTGACGGGTTCGGGCTTGAGGATTGCCATGATTTAGAAAAGTTGCAGGCTATGTCTGCCGCTCAAATAGAAGAGCTGTTGTTGCCTTGGGGGCGAAATATTGCCCTCGGAGTATTCGACGGTGTTCATATCGGGCACGCACAGGTCTTGCAAAATGCTGACGCGGCGTTCACATTCTGCGATTTACCGAGCGGCGAAAAAATCATATCTTTTGAGAAGCGGCGAAATTTGCTTAACTCGCGTGGGATTAAAGACGTGTTCGCATATGAGTTCGCGGAGGTCTGCGATTTGTCTGCTGAAGAATTTGTCCGCGACATTCTTCGCGGCAAGCTTAAAGGGGGTGTTGTAACCTGCGGCGAGAACTTTCGTTTCGCGAAAGGCGCAAGCGCAGACGTTCGCGATTTGCGGCGAATATGCGGCGAGTACGGTATTGAAGTGCGAGTCGTCGCGGCAGTCGAACATGAAGGTGTCATTGTATCATCAACGCGAATTCGCGCGGCAATCTGCGGTGGCGACATAGTTTCGGCAAACACACTGCTCGGACGGGACTTGTCCTATTCGGGTGTAGTGATTGAAGGCGCGAAAATCGGGCGGGCAATCGGCTTCCCCACAGCGAATATGCGCTTTCCTGACGGTTGTGTTCTTCCGCGATTCGGCGTATACCGAAGCCGCGTTTATATCGGGGGTGAGTCTTACAGCGGTGTTACAAACATCGGCGTTAAGCCGACCTTAACGCAAGAGCGAGTTCCGCTGATTGAAACGCACATTCTCGATTTTGACTGCGACATATACGGGCAGAAAATCACCGTGAGTCTGCAGAGCTTTGTTCGCGGCGAGCGGAAGTTTAGCTCTTTGGACGCGCTGAAGAATCAGATTAAGACTGATATAGAAGGAAATTAAATCATGACAAACCCAAACTCAAATCAAGTACGCACACGATTTGCGCCAAGCCCCACGGGCTTCATGCACTTAGGGAATCTCCGCACAGCACTCTATGCGTGGCTGTTCGCGCGGGCGAATGAAGGCACGTTCATTCTGCGGATTGAAGACACCGACCAAAGCCGCTATGTAGAGGGTGCAGTCGATGTTATTCTCGACACACTGATGCAGTGCGGGTTAGATTGGGACGAAGGCCCTATAGTTCAGAGCGAGCGTAAGGACGAATATCGCAAATACGCCTTAGAGTTAGTCGAGAAAGGCTTAGCGTATCACGATGAGGGTGCAATCCGCCAGCGTGTGCCTAAGGAAGGCGCGACGACTTTCAGCGACAGCATTTACGGCGACATTACTGTACAGAACAGCGAAATAGAAGAGCAGGTTCTGCTCAAATCTGACGGAATGCCGACATATAATTTCGCGAATGTAATCGACGACCATTTGATGGGAATTACCCACATCATTCGCGGGAATGAGTATCTGTCCTCAACGCCGAAATATAATCTGCTTTATGAGGCATTCGGGTGGGAAATCCCGACTTATATCCACGTTCCGCAGATTATGCGCGACGCGACACACAAGCTCTCTAAGCGCGATGGTGATGCGTATTTCAGCGATTATGTGAGCAAAGGCTACCTCACACCCGCGATTATCAACTATATCGCGCTTTTGGGCTGGTCGCCGAAAGGCGAACTCGCAGAGCAAGAGATTTTCACCCTCGATGAGCTTGTGGCGGCGTTCGGGACAGAGGGTATCAGCAAATCTCCGGCGATTTTCGATTTAGAGAAACTCCGCGCCATTAACGCAGAGCATATTCGCAGGTTGCCTCTTGACGAGTTTACAAAATTCGCTCGCCCGTATATCGGGGAGTTTGACATTGACTATGCGATTTTATGCGCCGCACTTCAGCCGCGTACCGAAGTCTTGACAGATATTGGTGAACAAGTCGGCTTTATTGAAACGGTAGGAATGTATTCGCCGAATGTGTATATGAACAAGAAGATGAAAACCGCTCCTGACACTGCGCTTGAGGCTCTGAAAGCGGTGTTGGCGGTATTAGAACAGGGCGATTTCGTCAAAGAGCGCATATTCGAAGAGCTGAAAGCAGTCGCGGAGAGCAATGAACGCAAAGTCGGGTGGTATCTCTACCCGTTGCAGGTTGCACTTTCGGGGAAAACCACAGTTCCCGGCGGCGGGTTGGATATTTGCATTATGTTCGGCAAAGATGAAAGCGTTCGCCGCGTTAAAGCGGCTATGGAGCTGTTATGACGAGCAGGAATATTATAATCGGTGACTTTGTTTGGGACGAAAACAAAGAAGTAATCAACGTAAGAAAACACGGCGTTACTTTCATGGAAGCCAAGACGGTGTTCGATGATGTAAATGCGGTGTATATTCCAGACGATGAACATTCACAAGAAGAGGAGCGTTTCATTGTTTTAGGCGAAAGCCAAACTCAAAAATTACTTGTTGTTTGCTATTGTGAAAGAAAAAACGGCAAAACTCGCATATTTTCAGCGCGCAAAGCGGAAAAGAAAGAGAAGAATTATTATGTGGGAGAGCAATTATGAAAAAGTGTTACGATTTTTCGAAAGGTGTCAGACGACCTGAAATAGCCGCGCAGTTGCGTCAAAACGGCTACCGTGTAACGATTACCGATGGTGAAGACGGCCCGATTATTGAACAATACACCGTGTCGCCGGAAGTGGTTCAAGCGCGCCACGCCCTCCGCGAACAAAAGCGGCAAGAGCGTGTCAGTGCAGATTAAGAGGAAGTTACAATGATACAAGTCAAAAACCTCAGCAAGAGTTACGGGAGTGTGAAAGCCGTTGACAAGATTTCCTTCACCGCAGAGCCGGGGCAAATCCTCGGGTTTCTCGGGCCCAACGGCGCGGGAAAGTCCACGACTATGAATATCCTCACGGGTTATATTTCGAGCAGTGGCGGAAACGCGCTGATTGACGGTGTTGATATTCTTGAAGAGCCTCTTGAGGCTAAGCGCAAGATTGGTTATCTTCCTGAGCAGCCGCCTCTCTATGGGGACATGACTGTGCAGGAGTATCTGCTGTTTATATACGCGCTGAAAAAGGCGATTCTGCCGCGCAACTCGCATTTAGACGAAATTTGTGAGCTTGTCAAGATTGAACACGTTCGCGGGCGGCTTATTCGCAATCTGTCGAAGGGGTACAGACAGCGGGTAGGGCTGGCGCAGGCTTTGGTGGGCAATCCGCCGATTTTGATTTTGGACGAGCCTACA
>WQXP01000043.1 GCA_009784765.1 Oscillospiraceae bacterium
ATATCGGTGAAAACGCCGGTGTAAGTCGCGGGGTTGGAGCGCGGAGTTCTGCCGATTGGCGACTGGTCAATGTCGATAACTTTGTCTAAATGCTCCGTGCCGAGGATTTTTCCAAAGGCCCCCGGTCGTGTCCTTGCGCGATTGAGCCTGTTCGCCAAATGCTTATACAAGATTTCGTTAATGAGAGAGCTTTTGCCGCTCCCCGAAACCCCCGTAACGCAAGTGAAAACGCCGAGGGGGATTCGCACGTCAATATTCTTGAGGTTGTTTTCCCGCGCCCCCGTAATCGTCAGAATGCGGGATTTGTCGATTGCCCGCCGCTGCCCGGGAACAGGGATTGCTTTCTTCCCCGAAAGATATTGCCCCGTAACCGAGCCTTTGCATTTCTTGATGTCTGCTAATGTCCCGGCGCAGACTATAGTCCCGCCGTGAACGCCTGCCCCCGGCCCGATGTCTACGATATAATCGGCATTGTGGATTGTTTCCTCATCGTGTTCCACGACAATCAGCGTGTTCCCGAGGTCGCGCAGCCGCTTGAGCGTCGCAATCAGCTTGTCATTATCCCGCTGATGCAGCCCGATGCTGGGTTCGTCTAAAATGTACAGCACCCCCATGAGAGAACTCCCGATTTGCGTCGCTAAGCGAATCCTCTGGCTCTCTCCCCCCGAAAGCGTTCCCGCCGAACGAGAAAGGCTGAGATATTCAAGCCCAACGCTTTTGAGAAAACCGAGCCGCTCCTTGATTTCTTTCACAATCGGCTCAGCGATTACTCTGTCCCGCTCACGAGCGAGCTTTAAGCCGCGAACAAAGTCAAGGGCGTCGGCAACGCTCTTGTTACAGAACTGCTGAATATCAATCCCGCCTACAGTAACAGACAACGCCTCACGATTAAGCCGCCGCCCGTCGCATTCGGGGCAAGGAACTTCGCTCATATAACGGGATATTTCGTCCCGTGAGTAGTTGCTGGTGGTATCACGATAACGGCGTTCGAGATTGTTGACGAAGCCTTCAAAATCGCTGTCATAATAAGTCGCGCCTCGGCTGTGAACGCGCTTGAGCTTGACTTTTTCGCCCCGGGTTCCGTAAAGCAGAATATCAATGATTTCGTCGGGCAGCATACTTATGGGGGCGTCAACATCAAAGCCATAATGCTTGGCTAAGCCGTCGATGTACATTTCGCATATAGTTCCCTCAGTGTAATTCCACCCGATTGCTTTGATTGCACCATCTCTAATCGAAAGGTCTTTATTGGGAATGAGCAGTTCCGGGTCTACCCGCATAAAAACGCCGAGCCCCGTGCATTTGCTGCAAGCCCCGTAAGGATTATTAAAGCTGAACATTCGCGGAGTAAGCTCTTCAATGACTGTGCCGTGTTCCGGGCAAGCGTAATTAAGGCTGTAAGGAACAACTCCCCCGGAGCTTCCCGTATCAATCATAATCGTATTTTCGCCGAGTTTCGCGGCAATTTCAAGAGAATCCGTAAGCCGCGAGCGTATGTCTTCTTTGATTACAAGCCTGTCGATTACGACTTCAATGTCGTGCTTTTTCGTCTTCGCCAGTTTCGGCGGCTCATCTAAATCATGTACTTCGCCGTCAATTCGCACACGAACGTAGCCCTGCTTGCGCAGTTCCTCGAGTTCCTTGCGATATTCGCCCTTTCTCCCGCGGACTATAGGTGCCATAACTTGAATCTTAGTCTTTTCCGGAAGAGCCATGACAGTATCAGCGATTTGGTCAATGGTCTGCTTGCGGATTTCGCTGTTGCAGACAGGGCAATGAGGAATACCTATTCGCGCATAAGCCAAACGGAGATAGTCATAGATTTCCGTAACAGTCCCTACTGTGGAGCGGGGGTTCTTAGAAGTCGTCTTCTGGTCGATTGAAATAGCGGGGGAAAGCCCCTCAATGCTGTCTACATTGGGCTTCTCCATCTGCCCGAGAAATTGCCGCGCATATGAAGAAAGGCTCTCGATATACCTGCGCTGTCCGTCCGCGTAGATTGTATCGAAAGCCAAAGACGATTTCCCCGAACCCGACAAACCCGTCATAACGATGAGTTTGTCGCGAGGCAGTTCGAGGTCAATATTCTTGAGGTTGTGTTCACGCGCGCCTTTAATTATGATTTTTTTTTGCATTTTTGATACGTTCCTGTGTCTGATTACTGATTAGTAGATGCCTGTGTTGATGATATACACATCGACGTTTTGATTGCCCCAATTGCGCGCAAGTTGGTGATTTTCAGGGGTGGTATAGCCCATATACACGTCAATGAGCGTAGGATTAGGCTTGTGAATGAATCCGCCCGTGTCCGCAGCAACCGCCGAGCCATAGACTACGTTCCCGCAAGTGCTGACTATATACAGCAACGAACCGTAGGGGATAATTCGCGGGTCAACAGCAACTATGCCGAGTTCAAGCGGACGCCCCGTAGAAGTCCGCGCATTGGGAGTAGCGGTATACGCCGTAGCACGCCCTGAAAGCCGCCGAACATAATCAACAGGGCGACCGTTCTCTAAGCGAATTTCAGGAAACTCACGAGTGCTGACAGGAGTTTGCAACGCAAGCCCCTCCATAATTACGTGAGTAACAGGCGCACGTGTCTGTTCATTAAGAACAACTTCAGTAGAAACGACTTGCCCGTTCACGAGGGTTTCGCGGACTACAACAGTCCACTCCCCATAACGCCCTTGGGTGAGAACAACGCTGTCCGATATTGCAATCAAATCCGAGTATTCGTATGATGTTTCATAAGGGATTAGCTCTGTACGAGTTACGTCGCGATAAGAAATCTTATACAACGCAGGAAGAGCATCAGGGTTATCCCATGCAAAATCTTTCGCCGAAACAGCAGCTTCGCCGGGGCGAATAGCCTCACCGGTGCTGAAAAAAAGTACGCCTGTCATAGACATAATCACACTGCTTGCCGTCAAAATCGCTAACGCGCTGAGTGCAACGTGCTTCTGCCAGAGATTGCGGCGTTTAATCACGCGGGAAACCTGCCGTTTAAGCCGCCGCACCCGATACCGTGTAATGCCGAGCATTTTCTGTAAATCTATCATATTTGCTAAATCTGCCATAATTTCCTGTTAGGATTTCCCTCCGTTTCCACCCATGAGTTCTATTACCGTGCTTATGCACGCGTGCAGTTGCGAACGCGAGAATTGCGCATTCGCGCCTGCTTCGTCGCCTTTTTGGCGGACGTTTTCATGAATCAGCGACGAGAACATAACGAAAGGCGTTTTCGCGATTGCCTTATCGGTACGAATCAACCTCAGCAATGTGAGACCGTCCATGAGCGGCATTTCGATGTCCGAGATAATCACACCGATTTCGCCCTCTCCGGCAGGCAGCTCTTTGAGCTTGTTGATGTAGTTCCACGCTTCCTTGCCGTTGTAGAAAGACATTATGTTCGTAAAGCCGCACTTACGCAGCTCTTTCACGATTACCTTGTTGAGGAACACCGAGTCATCTACAACCACGACTTTGCGGTTGAAGTCAAAAGAGTCAGGGGTTTTGATTTCGCCGACTTCGCCGAGTTCGAAATCTTTCCCCTTGTTCATATCGCAGACGATTTTCTCAAAGTCAAGAATCATCATGATATGCTCGTCAATTTTAGTAACACCCGTAGCGACGCTGTCGTCGATATTCCCCGTGATTGTAGGCGGCATCTCAACTTGAGTCCATTTGAGCCGCTGAATCCCTTTGACTGTGGTAACATCAAAAGCGACGCTGATTTGGTCAAAGTCGCAAACAATCAGCAAAGTTCGTTCAACTTCAGGCTTCGGAATGTCGAGAACCTCATGCAAGTCAATCACCGTTACGATTTTGTCGCGGTGCATAAACACACCCTCAACTTCACGAGAAGCATGAGGAACCGGAGTCAAAGAACAGTGAATGATTATTTCGCTGACCTTCGCGATGTTAATGCCGAAGTGTTCACCCCCCACCAAAAATTCGAGGAGTTCGAGGTCGTTAGTTTCAATAGAGTTGTCCGTGTTCATAACAAAAACTCTCCTTTGCAATGAGTATTTTACCAATTCAACATATCTATTATACTATATTTTTTTGACAAAATCAAGAGCTTTTGACTAATTTTTCAATTAAAAAATAATAAACAGCAAAACAGTGGCAATAACAGCGGCAATTCCCGCTATTCCGAGAGAGAGCATGACCGCCCCGAACCATGAGAAGGAACTCGCCCTCTTTCCTCCGCGCCGCCTCCGTTTTTTCGCCGAACAATCCGCCGCGCCGGAGTGTGCCGCCGAACTCTGCACAGCACGCGGGGCATTCTCGGTAAAAAAAACGTCGGCACTCTCCCGGAGTTCCCGGGGAGAAATATCGCGCATTTGCGGGCGCACGAAAAAAATCGCACGCTCAAAAAACTCGTTTTCCGAGTTGGCAACCTCAACTATCATTTTGTTCACTCCCTTAACCATAAATAAACCCCCCTCATAATTTAATAAATACTGGTGGTATTATTGGAAAAATCTGTTGACGGTATTCCGTGGTTTTCAACATTTTTTGAATTTACAGCGAGTAATCACTGTTGAAAGTGTGGAAAACGTGGAAAACCCCTACTGTTTTTCCACGTTTTTTTCGCTGTTGTCGCTTTTATGTTGAAAACTTCGTGGAAAATGTTATAACTGCTTTAATAATCACCCATACTTTAGTGTGCGAAAACCTGTATAATGTGGAGAGATTTCAAAAAAAGTTTTTCTTGAATAATCGGCGATTATGTGATATAATTGTTTTAGCTCGAATTTTGTCGAATTTTCTGAACTCCGGAGGTGAACTAATGGGCTTGATTGTCAATGCAGAACAAATGAAAGCGGCGGAGCAAAGCGCAAACCGTCGCGGAATCAATACACAGACCTTAGCGAGCAATGCTGCGGCGGCGTGTTTTGTCGCCTTATCACAGGTTGCGGCGAGGGGCGGCGGGAATATAGGAGAGCAAACGGCGGCTGTTCTGTGCGGCAGAGGAATGAACGGCGGCGACGGCTTGCTGTTAGCATCGCATCTCCACGAGGCGGGGGTGCAGGTGCTGTGTATTTTCCCGGACGGCTACCCCCGCGCCGGCTTGAGCGGCGATATATTCTCACGCTTATCGGGAACACTCGCCTGTGTTTCCTTGGAAGACGGTATCGGGCTGAGTTCGCAGGAGGGAAGCGCGGTCAAGCAAGCACTGAAAAACAGCGACATAATTGCAGACTGTATTTTCGGAACAGGTTTTCACGGTGAACTGCCGTTGTCAACCTCAGAAACAGTTCAATATATCAATGAAAACTGCCGCTGTCTTAAAGTCTCTGTCGATATCCCGAGCGGAGCGGGCTCTTCACTTATGTTTGAGCCGAACATAACTCTTGTACTCGGCGCGTATAAAGACACGCTCTTCTCTCTCCCCGCGAGCGGTTCTTGCGGGCAGCTTATTCTGCTTGACATTGGGCTCAACGCGAATGACTTCGCCGACTCCGCGAATCTGCCGCGCATATCCGACTATGCCGCCTTAGCCGCCGCACGACCGCCTCTGCGCAAGTTTTCCCATAAAGGAACAAAGGGACGGCTTCTGAACATAGCAGGAAACGAGCGATTCCCCGGGGCGGCACTGCTCTCCACGAAAGCCGCCATTCGCACAGGGGCGGGGCTTGTGGCTCTTGCGGCGAGCGAGCAGGTCATTCGAACAATCGCGGCGGCGATTCCCGAAGGGATTTTCATAGCCCGTGAGCAGTCTGACAAAGCTGCCGAAAAAGCATTCATGAAAACCCTCGCCGCGGAATTAGAGTCAGGCAGATATGACGCAATCATGCTTGGTTGCGGCTTGGGGGACACGATACAAACTCGAAAAACGGTGGAATTTGTCATAAACAACGCAAGTTGTCCGATTATTTTGGACGCAGACGGAATAAACGCAGTTTGCGACAATATAAATGTTTTAAGCACAGCAAGGCACGAAGTACCGCTGATTCTCACCCCGCACCCGGGGGAATTTTCGCGGCTCACAGGCTTGGCTGTAGCTCAAATCCAAAGCAACCGCCTCGAATATGCGCGGCTTTTCGCGAAAGAAGCAGGGGTAATTCTCGTCCTCAAGGGCGCAGACACCGTGATTGCCTCACCCGACTCTCGTGTATATGTAAACCCCACAGGTAACCCCGGGCTTGCGAAAGCGGGAACAGGCGATGTACTCACCGGGGTAATCGGCGCGTTAGTCGCGGGGGGAACTCCGCCTTTTGAGGCAGCCGCTCTCGGGGCGTACCTCCACGGATTCGCCGCCGACGAACTTGCGAAAAGACGCTGTCTGCACGGAATTACTGCGAGCGATGTTGCTGAACAATTAGGAGAACTGCGTTTATGAAAACAACAGCGAAAAAATTCACGGCACTACTCACTGCGGCAGTGCTGCTTCTGAGCCTCACGGCTTGTGAACAGCTTGAACTGCTCTCCCTCGATAACATCGACCTTGACAAAGCCTACACATTCAGCGCGAATATGAACCTGCTGTCTTCGGGCGAATCCTTAGAGGCAGTCGCGGACTTTTCCCGCGAACGCCCCGGCGTCTGGAGCGTTACATTCGCCGAACCCTTCGCCCTTTCGGGGTTGCAAATGTCTTTCGCCGACGGACAGCTCATCCAAACTTTCGAAACTGCGGGAATCACCTCACACTACACCTCATCGTCGAATAACAGCGGTGTGGCAGTTCTGCGAATAATCACCGCCTTTGAGAACGCAATCAGCGGCGAAGGGCGGGAAATCACCCTCGAAAAGCAAAGCGGCGCAAGCAAGAAAGACACAGTCATGCGCGTCAGAGCAGGCGGCAGTGAACTGCTTTTCGATAAAGAGAGCAAGCTCCCCCTTTCCCTGCACCTCCCGACAGCCTCGTCGGCGAACTCCCTCACGGTGAGTTTCTCACAAGCGCAAACAGCGGCAATCATTCCCGTAATGTCCCCGAACACTCCTGATATGGGCGACAGCACTCAAGTGTGGGAACCGTGGCAAATAATCCCCATGGGATAATGGCAGTTGACAATTGACAGTTGACGACAATTGACAATTGACAGTTAGTAAAGGAAGTAATGTATGAAAAATAAACATAGCGGCGGCGGCAGCAGTCGTGCAGGATTCTTAGACGAAGTTCGCGGATTCGCAATCATCTGCATGGTAGTCTATCACGCACTCTTCATTCTTAACCGATTCTACGCAGTACCTGTCCCCGTGTTTTTTGACGATTGGTTCTCCACCGTCCGCGATATTTTCGCAGGGGCTTTCATCTTCATCTCGGGAATAGTCTGCCGATACTCGTCGAACAACCTCAAACGCGGAGTGCTGTGCTTCTTCCTCGCCATGGGAGCGACTTTCGTGACAGCACTCATATCTCCGCAAAACGTGATTTTATTCGGCGTTCTGCATATGCTCGGGCTCAGTATGATGCTCTACGGAATAAGCGAAAAAGCGTCGGATTATCTTCCGACGCTTGTAGGCTTAGGTTTGTTTATTCTGTTATTCGCCTTTACTTGGAACATTCGCTCAGGAACAGTCGGGCTGTTCACACTGAACTTCGACCTCCCCCGCCGCTTATACGACGTAGGGCATCTGTACCCCTTAGGATTTCGCGGGCGCAGTTTCGGCAGCGCAGACTATTTCCCTCTCATGCCTTGGGGGTTTCTCTTCGCCGCAGGAACTTATTTCGGCGTCTTCGTCAAAAACGGAGACTGCCCCTCATTCTTTTACTCTACACGAGTTCGGTTCTTAGCCGCAGTCGGGCGATATACACTGTGGGTATACGTCCTGCACGTCCCGATTGTATTCGGGATTTGCTGGTTGATTTTCGGGCGGCTCCCGATTTAGCTTTGTTGATTAGCTTCAATCAATGCCGCCGTCAGAGCGTTCGAGAGCAAGTTTCACAGCCGCCGCTTTGTTAATGCACTCGCGATACTCGTTTTCAGGGATTGACTGCGCGACAACCCCTGCCCCCGAACGGATATAGACCTTCCCGCCTTTCTTATACGCTAACCGAATAGCGATGCAGGTGTCCAT
>WQXP01000044.1 GCA_009784765.1 Oscillospiraceae bacterium
ATGCCGGACGGAACTATTTCGATTACTCCTTTTAGTGCACCCGGAAGGCGGCTTGAAGTTACAACAATGGGAAATCTAAATGGAACGCGGCTTCGAATTTGGAACAGCAGTAATTTTCTCGAGCAAAGGTTCTATCTTCCTCAAATTAGCGGAAGCGGCGGGCATCGCCGAATTGTGCCTGTGTACAATGTCGGGATTGGGTTAGATGTCGAAGGAGGAAGCACAGCTAATGGCGCTCAGTTACAGACCTGGCAATGGGACAGCAGCGCGTTAAATCAGCAGTTTTTGTTTATACGGGTGTGAATTTACACAAACTTCCCCCGCCGTTCATGACGGCGGGGGAAGTTTTGTGTTCTTCAAGGTTCTTTAGCCTTCGACAATCGCGTCTACGGGGCAAGAGGGTACACAGGCACCGCAGCTGATGCAATCTCCGTTGATTGTGTACTTGCCGTCGCCTTCGACAATCGCGCTTACAGGACAATCGGGAACGCAAGCCCCGCAACTGATGCAGTTGTCATTGATTACATACATGGTTTTTTCCTCCGTTAAGTTGTGTTAATATATTACTCCGAAAAGTTCGGACTAATAGACAATCGAAACATAGCCAATAGGATAATCACTCACGTGGCTAGCGTGTGGTTCGAAGCGGATGTTTTCGGGTTCGCCCTCAAACTCCTGAACGGCAATTAACGCCCCTGCGGGAAGGCCGCGCCGCATAATCCCTGCGAACAGCACGTCTGTCGGGCCGGACATGAAGTTGATGAAAGTTCCTGTGAACAGCCGAGTCGCCCTGCGTTCGCCGGAGGTTTGAATTTCGTGTTCCGGGTCGTACAGAGTAATGCCGTCTCCGACTATACGGAACAAGACATCTAAGTCATCGCCCGGTCGGATTGCCACATCATGAAAATAGCGGATTACATTCTCTCTCGCGTCGATTTCCACGCGCAACACCCCTTGACAGATGCAGTCATTCTCGCTGTATTCGCACTGAATGCACGCCCCTTGTTGGCAGATTGGCGGCCCGTTCGGGCGTTGGCAGGCTCTGCGGGCACAGGTCGGCGGGCAGGTATCGAACACGCTCGGCAAGCCGATAATGTGTACGAGGATTTGGAGTGCGTCTTCAATTGTGGGTCCATTCCCGCGTGAATACACACTTCGTGCCGCATTATATGCGACGGTGCAATCGCCGTTGAAAGGCGCGGAGGTGATTTTGTCGGACAAGCCGATTATATAACGCAACATCTCCAAGCCGTCTTCAATCGTAACTCTGCCGTCGCCGTTAATATCTCCGCGAACAAAGGCGAAACATTTACAGCGCGCTCTTTCACAGATTTCGCACCCGATGATTCGAACACGCCTGATTGCTGCGTCTCCGAAAATTTCAATGTCTTCAACAGAACCGGTATAGTGCTGAACCGCTAAAACTGCACCCGCGTCCCACAATTGAGTCATTCCTCCTGCGATTACCGTACGTCCGTCTGCGTCCTGCTCGAACATCGGAACAGAGCCGCGCGGCCAATCGTGATTTGTGAGGGTTCCGACTGTTCCTGAAACTTCAAATTCAAACTCAAACGCCCCTGTGATTGGCACTTCGTTATGATACATAATCATTTTTCTGACAGCGTCAATCATTACGAAAAGCTTGTTTACACTGGTGTCATCTGCCGGGCAAGCACCACACTCACACTGAACTTCTGTTCTAATCACATCAGAGTTTATGAGAATCGGTATTCTAATCCGCTTTGCACAGCCCGAAAAGCTCTGCACTGCCATCAGCGTTCCCTCACGAAGCCGACCTGTAACCGTTCCGCTGAGCATAAACTCACTGCCCTCTGACTCTGCGGCAGCGGTAAATCGGGCGTTGCTCTCGACAGTAATCGTTCCGACTGCTCCGAAAGCGGAGAAGCGGAAAGCGAAAGGCCTGTCTCTCATCTCGACGTTGTTATAATAGCTGATTGTCCCCTTGCTCCAGTCAATCACGGCACGAAGCCCGAGACAATCGCAGATATAATTCCCGCAACCCAAGCAACAGCGGCACATCAACACAGGACGCGAACACTCCTCGCACTCTTTGCACGTGCATTCGAACAAGCCGCAATTGTCGCAGCACATACAATTCACCATGACGCACTGCTCGCAGGTAATCCGCTCGAGTTTTGTAATCACGTTGCCCGTCTGTATGTCGATTTCACTTCCTTCTGCGTAGAGCTGTGTCAAGAAAAGCCTTCCCGCAAGCCAAGGCGAACCCATCACCCCCGCGATTACGACTTCCCCCGTATCAGAGTTAATCGGGGCAGACATCACCGAGTTTACGGGCCAGCGCGGGCCGTTCGTGCCGTTGGGCCGTGAGAACTCATACACATCACCGCGGACAAAAAAGCGGAAGTCAAAGTCTGAGTGGATTGTGTTGTTGTTATAATACAGAATCACGTTGTCAACTTCGTTAATGACAACACTGAAAGTCAACGCCGTTACCACTTGGCAGCGGTCGCACTTACCGCAGACTCGCCCGCACGAATTACAGCAAGGGGCGTTCGGATTATTGTCGCAAGCGGCGCAACAGACACACTCTGCAAGCTTGCATTTTTCGCAGAGCTGAATCGACGAACAGTAACACTGCCCGATAATACCTATGCTCGAAACAGGTGTTCCGCTAAAGGTGATTTTGTGCGGGCAGCCGCTGAAATCCTGTGTGGCAATCAAAGTGTTTGCCGCAATGAAACCCGGAACTCCCCCCGCTATGGTGGAATCACCTGTGGCAGCTACTCGGAAAATCGCAGGAACAGAACCGGCGGGCCAATTCGCAGGGACAATATCCCACAGAAAAGTATTCTCACCGCCGCGTACATTGAAAGAGTACGCAAGAGTCCCGATTATTTCCGTGTTGTTATAGTAGAAAATCTTGCCTGCATTTCCGTCTATTACGACACTGAGCGTCGCGTCGACGGGGTTAGGATTAAACACGATTTTGCAGAGCGTACAGTCAGTTGCGCGGCAAGTCAGCGGATTTCCCGAGCATTGAGGTGGGTTTCCGAAAGGCATTCTCGACACAGCAAACACGACTTCCACCGACGTAATCGGCACATTTCCGGGCAACTTGAACCCGATGATTTCTTCGCCCTCCGCCGTTATTGAGGGAACAGAAATCACTTCCGCCAAGCGATTGTGTGCAGCGTGCCACGCATTCCACAGCGGGAAGTAAACATATCCTGCCGTCGCATACCAGCCGTTCGCAGGTTCGACTAAACTTCCTGTTGTGTTGGCGTTTCCGCGAGGAGTAACCACGCTTTGCCCGTTGATTATAACTTCACTGATTGCAATTCGCGCATTATCCCACGTTGTCGGGGTTCGGCGAATATCCGCAAAAGGTAAAATGCCGAGTTCGGGAACGTAGTCAAACCCGCCGCCTTCCGACATTAGGGCAAGCTGGAAAACTTCAAGAGGCGCGCCGCTTAAATCCAACGAAAGCCTGTGAGTTCTGTTATGGTCATCTAAGATAATGACTGAGCTTCGGCGCATTTCCCCGGCGACAGCGTCAAGGGCGACTAACTGCAATCCGCGATAACCCCCTGTCGGGTCACCCGGAGGAGGGCAGGTCGTGCAGTTCGAAATTTTGCAAGTGCGGTGATTTCCCGAGCAGAACACACAATCGCAATTACCGCTGAGCAATCCGCAAGCGTTACAACACCGAATGCACAGAGCAAATCCGCCGGGGCAGAAAGTACAGCAAACACACGGAGTTTTCGCGCATTTTTTGCAGCAGACGCAATTGAACAATCCGCAAGTTTCACAGCAGATACAATTGTCTTTTAATTTAGCGCAGAGTTCGCAGCAAGTACAGTCATGTTCGGGAAGCCCGCACTCGCCGCAGCAGATACACTCAGTAAACAGCTTGCAACCGAAGCAGAAGGCGTTCGATACAACAAAAGTAGCAGTTAAGTTCCAGGTCTCCGGAATGCTCAGCCCGTCACGCCCCGCATGAACGTGGGTTTCTAACCACCCCGGCTGCGGAGTGTTGTGGGCTCGCGTGTTAATCGCCCACGTCCCTTGAGATATGGTGTCGATATGCACTTCCCGCAGCTCGACAACTACGTTGGGCCACGGTTCGCGCATCACGTCCGACATAATGTACATTTCATCAATGCGCGTGATTGTTTCATCTACAGGAAGCGTTATCATAGCTTGATACACACCGTTCCCAGTGACTGTAACATTAGAGGAGGTATGCCATAACCCCCCGCCGCATTCCACGGCAAAGTAAACGGGGTAAGATAACCGCTCTGTCGCGGAGAGGACGAAGGTGTCGCCATCGTCATAGCCGAAATCGCTGTGATAATCGTACCACCAATCCGATTCCCATGCCTGTACGCGAAGACTTGAGGGGGTTAGCCCCCCCGACACTGTCGCGGCAATCATCGCGAATGCCAAAAACAGCGATATAAGTTTGTTCCCTGTTTCTTTATGTTTTTTCAAAATATACCCCAACCTCTCCCTTAACAACTCCCACTAAGCGGGAAACGTACTATAATAATTATATAACACATTACCGCCATTGTCAAGACGAAAAGTTCGTGAATTTTACCAAAATTATCGACAAGTTTTTGTGCAACTTTACCAAGAACTAAACGTAACTGATATGTTCAGGGCGGCTTTCGCGGCGAGGTGTCAGAAGCGCGGGAGCAAATTCTCGCCAGACTGCCACGGGCTGCCCGCGTTCGCTTTTCTCGAGAACGTCGGCGAGTTTCTTCCAGTCCGGGCGTGCCGCCTTGTCCATGAGGTATGCGTCGCGGGGGTTGCCGTCTTTGCGCTTGGCATTCAGGGACGCTAAGATTTGCTCTGCCCTTGCGATTCCGATTCCGTGACCGTAGTATCTGCCGTCCCCGAGGACAATCACGTTTTCGCCTTGCCACTGAGGGAGTTCAGGGGCATGGTCGGGGTTCGCGAAGTAGGCTCTGTCTCCGACAGTCAGCGACGCACCGCGCAAATCTTGCATAGTTCCGACGCTTTTCAGGAGCGGGTCGCGAATGTCCCAATCCATGAGGTAAATCGACTTGAAGGTTTTGTTAAACAAGTCGTCGCCGTAGGTTTCAAGAATTGCCTTGTAGTAGACGATGAGCATGGCGGTCGCGCATTCTGTTGCGTAGAGGTGTCCGTTAGCGTAAATGTCGCGAATCGCACTTGCACTGTCAACTGTCAATTGTCCGTTGTCAGCTGAAAGCCTCCAGCCGCCGTTGCTCGAGAGCGTCCAGTAATCCTCATTACAGCGGGCGTTCTTGAACACGGCGAAGCGCAGCCCGCTCCTGTTGAGTGCGATTGCCGCCTCTGCGATTGCTTGCCTGAGTTTTGATTCGAAAGTTTGCTGTGTCATATGTAGAAGCCTCCTTGTTTTTTCGTATAGTCGTTTGAGTTACTATATGAAAACAAGGAGGATTGAGTGAATTAGCGAAAAAGTTCAAGAAAGTCTGCGGCTCTGAGAATTTTCGGGTGTTCGATTTCGAGATTCAAGAAATGCTTATCGCCGCTGATAATCACGTCAACATTATGAAGTGTTGCAGCGTTCAAAATCGGTGCGTCTTTCGGGTCGTTGATAAGCGTGTTAGGGTGGCACGGTGCGGTAACTGTTTTGTAAAGAACGGAATCTAATAAAAGCTTGATTTCAAATGATTTATGGGGGAATTTTGCTTCAGTGATACGGCAAAGTTCTGCGATGCAGTAATCACATAAAATCAGGTTGTATTTTTTTGAAGAAAGCGTCAACGCCATCGCCGGAACTGAATTCGGATACAACAAGGCTGAAACAAGAATGTTTGTATCAACGAGTACCGTCATCTTTCTGTTACCTCTCCGTATCGAATTTCGTCAACCCACGATTGAATGTCGTTTTCGGTCGGATTGCCCATGTCTTCGGCAACCCCTGTAAAGTCTGCTTGTGCCTTCTGCAAGGCGGAGAGAAATTTTGCGTTCTTACCATAACGAATATCCATGACCAAATCTAAAATTTCGTCTTCGGAAAAATCAAAATCGGCAATAGCTTCTTGAAATACAAGAAGAGCAGCGTGAAGTTTTGAGTTCGGGGTTGTAATAATTCGTTCCATATGAAACACCTCCTTTATTATTTAAGTATATCAGAAAAAAGGGCAAATGTCAAGGTATAAAATTTTCGTGTAAAAATTTTGAAAAAAGACTGGATTTTTTTTTCGTTATATGCTATAATGATAGATAAGTTAAAAATAATAAACATGGAGGACAAATTACTATGGCGAAATTCGTTTATCTCTTCTCTGAAGGAGACGAAACCATGCGCGAACTTCTCGGGGGAAAAGGCGCGAACTTAGCGGGAATGACTAAGCTCGGGCTGCCGATTCCTCAAGGGTTCACCGTTTCGACCGAGGCTTGTACGCAATACTACACCGACGGCGAAAAAATCAACGACTCCATTCAAGCGGAAATCATGGAGTATGTTACTAAGATGGAAGCACTCACCGAAAAGAAATTCGGCGACAAAGAAAACCCTCTGCTCGTTTCCGTGCGTTCGGGTTCTCGCGCTTCTATGCCGGGAATGATGGACACAGTCCTCAACCTCGGGCTTAATGACGAAGTTGTCGAAGTTCTTGCGAACAAGTCGGGCAATCCTCGCTGGGCGTATGACTGCTACCGCCGCTTTATTCAAATGTACTCTGACGTTGTTATGGAAGTCGGCAAGAAGTATTTCGAAGAACTCATTGACGAGATGAAAGAGAAAAAAGGGATTGAGCTTGACACTCAGCTTACTCCTGACGACCTCAAGGAACTCTGCGAGCAGTTCAAAGCGGAGTACAAAGCGAAACTCGGCGCAGATTTCCCCACTGACCCTAAAGCACAGCTCATGGGTGCAATCAAAGCTGTTTTCCGCTCTTGGAACAATGAGCGTGCAATCTACTATCGCCGTATGCACAATATCCCGGGCGAGTGGGGCACCGCTGTCAACGTGCAAGCAATGGTATTCGGGAACTTAGGCGACACTTCGGGAACAGGCGTTGCATTTACTCGTTGCCCTGCGACAGGCAAGAAAGAACTCATGGGCGAGTACCTCATCAACGCGCAAGGCGAAGACGTTGTTGCGGGAATCAGAACGCCTAACACCATCGACCAACTCAAAAACGACCTCCCCGAAGCTTATGATGAGTTCGTGGCAATCTGCGACAAACTCGAAAAACACTACAAAGATATGCAAGACATGGAGTTCACAATCGAAGACAAGAAACTCTATATGCTCCAAACCCGTTCAGGCAAACGTACTGCTGCGGCTTCTCTGAAAATCGCAGTTGACCTTGTTAAAGAGGGCATGATAGACGAGAAATTAGCAATCAGCGGACGCCTTGACCCATCTCAGCTTGACGCGCTGTTACACCCGCAGTTTGACACCGCAGCTCTTGCGGCGGCGAAAGTCATCGGAAAAGGCTTAGACGCTTCTCCGGGAGCAGCTTGCGGAATCGTAGCACTCACTGCTGAAAAAGCGGCAGAGTGGGGCAGAGAGGGCAAAGCTGTCATTCTCGTTCGTCTCGAAACTTCTCCTGAAGACATCGAGGGTATGGACTTCTCCAAAGGAATCCTCACAGCTCGCGGCGGCAAAACTTCTCACGCGGCAGTTGTTGCCCGCGCTATGGGTAAATGCTGCGTTTCCGGTTGCGGCGAAATCAAATTCAAAGGCGAAGAAGGTTTTGAACTCGGCGGCAAATTCTACAAAGAGGGTGATACTATCTCTCTCAACGGCTCGACAGGAAACATCTACGGCGAAGCAATCGCGACTGTTGACGCTGAAATCACCGGGGACTTCGACACTGTTATGCAGTGGGCTGACAAATACAGAACCCTCAAAGTTCGCACCAATGCCGACACGCCCAAAGACGCGAAAAAAGCAGTCGAATTCGGCGCAGAGGGTATAGGGCTCACCCGTACAGAGCATATGTTCTTTGAAGGCGACAGAATTGCGGCAATCCGCGAAATGATTTGCGCTGAAACTGTGG
>WQXP01000045.1 GCA_009784765.1 Oscillospiraceae bacterium
ATTATTGTCGGTGTAGCAATGATTATAATGGCGATTGTGGCACTTTCGTTTATCGCGGTTTTGGTTGTTCTCCCCGCGCTGTCGAACGCGGCATCAATGGCAGTGGCACAAACTCTCGCATATGCAATGACGACTTACACAGCAGAGGACGACGATATTCGCAAGGCTCACAGCTATTTTCGCTCGCAAATTGAACCGCAAATCCGCAACCTCGAAAGCGGCGAACTCGAAAATCACCGCTATTTTGTGAACGGCTCGCAAGTAAACCGCGATGAGCTTTTCTTTGGTTATGCCATCGACCCGTATCTGCCGATTTCATACATCTCGGCGTGGTATTTTGTTCATGAAGAGTTGTCTTTTGTGTATAATCCGATACTTTATCGCTCACGGACACAGGCTCTGCAACGTCTGATTAACGGGTTTATTGCAGATGTTTTCGAGTTCAGCCGCGTCGTGAATGAGTCGGGGGAAGTCGAAATCAATGTCAATATTGCCGACATAGAGGCGCATATCACGCGAAAATACGACGGCGATGAAGGGGAGGCAATGCTCGTACTGTTCAGCGTTTACATGGAGTCGCGGGGGAATAAGCCCTATCTGTTTTCGCCTTTATCAGAGCCGATTGAGAACTGGCGTAGTTATGTAACGTCTGAGTTTGGAGTTCGCCCAAATCCCGAAGACAAGACACAAAACGAGCAACACAACGGAATTGACATCAGGCGACCAACTGGGACGGACATCATGGCGGCGGCTGACGGTGTGGTGCTGAAAGTCGTGCGTTCGACTGCGAAAACGGGCTACGGCACTTACGTGGTGATTGACCACGGCGGCGGATTTTTAACTCTGTACGCTCATTGCAGTGCGGCTTTTGTGGAAGAATTGCAAGATGTTCAGCGAGGCGAGATAATCGCCGCAGTCGGTAACACAGGACGCTCGACAGGCGCACATCTGCATTTTGAAGTCCGCGTTGACGGAATACAAGTAAATCCACGGCTGTTCTTGCCGTAATAACACTAAAGATTGGAGAAAAACCATGATTAACAACACAAAATTTCAAAAAGCCACAGAAAAGCTTGAAAAAGCAAAAGCAGATTTGCTTGAACTCGGAGCGGAAAGAACGAAACTCGCCGAAAAAGAAAAGCAAAAGAAACGCGAAATTGAGGAACTCGAAAAGCTCGTAATCTCTGAAACAGTCAAAAGTTACAACATCACTGCGGACGAATTGCACAAGCTTTTGAGCAAAAATGCGACGGCGCAAATCTCAAGCGCGCCGAATGCCGAGAGTGCATCGCAAAACACAAAATCTACAAAGGAGGCACAAAATGAAGACGAGAATTTATAAACAAATACTTGCCGCCGTGCTAATCGGCGGCATTTTTGCAAGCTTCGGGGCAAGGGCATTCGCGGATGAAGCACCACCCGAGCCGCCGTCATTTGACGACACACTCGAGGGGGAAGCTCCCCATGTGCCGCCGCCACCGCCTCCTCCGCCTCAAGGCGATAACAGCGGAATGCTGACGTTTCCTATCCCGCGCGGCAACGCGACGCTCATCGAAGAAGCATTCGGGGTAGACACAATTCGCGGACTCGGGCGGCAATTTTTGACAGTCCAAACTCGCGGCGGGAACACGTTTTACATCATCATCGAAACAGATATGGAAAACGGAGCGCAGAATGTGTTCTTCCTCAATGCTGTTGACGATTTTGACTTGTTCGCGTTTGCGGAGGACTTTCCCTCTGACTTCCTCGAAGTTGTGGGCGCGGAACGTCGAAGCAATCGCGATGTGTATCGGGACGCTCTCGGCGGTCATGAGTCTAATCTGCCGCCGCAAACTCCACATGGCGGAAACGGCGGCACACAACCTCCCGCGCAGGGAAGTTCCGACGGCGGCGAAAGCGGGACTACTCCCGCGACTTCCAATTCGAGTAACCGCTCATCGGGCATGAATAACCGCCTCATTTTGTTGGCAGTCATGGGAGTCGGCGGCGCGATTTTTGTTGTTGTAATCCGCAAAAAGAAAAAGGCTCAAGGCGCAGTGAGTGCTGATGAGGGGTACGAGGACGATGAGGGGTGAGGGACTCGTGAAAGAGATAATCCGCCCGACAAAATCGGGCGGTTCTCTTAACAGTTAAATGATTTTTGCGTTAGGTGGTACAAGTTCGGGGTGGCTACTCACATAAGCTGATGCTTTTGCAAATAATTCCTCGGTAGTCATATCTTCCCAAAGATTTTCTCGCCATTCGGTATAGTCAAAGCCTTTGTTTTTTATATTGACTATAAATATTTCTGTTTCAATCACTCCGAGGTTTTCACGGAGAAGCCTCATTCCTGCACTCAAAATAGCAGAAGTTTGCATACTGTCAGTCATGTTGTTCCCTCCATTCTTTAACAAAATCACTTGGATTTACTATTTTTATTCTGTCTGTTTTATAATTGCACACACGTTTATCAGTTGTTATGAAATAATCACACTTTGCAATAATAGAACAAGCTAAATGAACGGCGTCTTTTCGTTTAATTCCTGTTTTCATTATTTCATTTGTGAGCGGCAATGCTTCTTTTTCACTTTTGTCGCTGACAAAGAAATCTGAATAATCATTTATAAAGCGTAAAATATGTTCCTTATTATTTTCAAAAGGGCTTTCGTTCACTTCCAAAGACAGCATATACGAAGAGCATAAAATAAGGCTTTTATATTTTACGAGCGATTGGATAAACATTTTCGCTACAGCTTCGTTTTTTACTTTAACCTGCGATAAATCATCAAATGGTCTATTATAACAACAGTTGTCCAAGTATATTTTAAGTTTGCTCATGGTAAATCTGTCCTTTTCAAATAAAATAGCTTATCAATCATTATAACATAGTTGCTTGACTTTGTCAAGCACGGCGACTAAAGTCGCCGACGGCGCGAATGCGCCGTAAACTATGTTGCAATGTCCTAAGACATTATAACACAAGACAATCATATTGTCAAGTAAATTTTCAAAAAGAAAGGCTAAAAACTCATGAACTTAATCATAGCAGAAAAGAAAACAGCGGCGCAAGCTTTCTCTGCCGCCCTCGGAGTAACAGGCAAGAAAAGCGGGTATTTCGAAAACGACGACTGCGTCATAACATGGTGCAGCGGGCATTTAGTCAAACTCGCCGAACCCGAAAGTTACGACCCGCGCTACAAAAGTTGGAACGTCGCAGACTTGCCGATTGTTCCCGCGAAGTGGAAGCATGAAGTCGCCGACGACGAACACAGGAGCAGTCAATACGCGGTCATAGAGTCGCTGATGCGTCGCGATGACATCACGCAAATCACCAACGCTTGCGACGCAGGGCGGGAGGGCGAACTGATTTTCCGATTGGTATACAATCAGGCGCAGTGCAACAAAACGATTAAACGGCTGTGGATTAGCAGCATGGAAGAGGCGGCAATCCGCGACGGCTTCGCGAACCTCAAAGACGGCGCGGACTATGACAATCTCTGCCATGCGGCGCAGAGCCGCCAACGTGCCGATTGGGTTGTGGGATATAACGGAACGCGGCTTCTGACTACGCTGTATAATAAAACATTGAAAGTCGGGCGAGTGCAGACTCCGACACTCGCTATGCTTTGCGAGCGGTTAGCAGAAATCGCAAACTTCGTGAAGCAGAAGCATTATAACGCGAACCTAACTTTCAATAATGGCGAGGGCAGTAAAGCTGTAATCGACAAAATTGAGGACTTTGCTCAAGCTGATAAAATCGTAGCCGACTGCGACGGCAAATCCGCGACCGTCAGCTCCGTGGTGAAAGAAAAGCATTCTGAAAAGCCGCCGAAGTTGTACGACCTCACGAGCCTCCAACGAGAGGCGAACAGACTTTTCGGGTACACGGCACAGCAGTCCCTCGACTGCGTTCAAGCCTTGTACGAGAAGGGGCTATGCTCATACCCACGAACTGACTCGCGATATATTACCGACGACATGGCTGAAACAGTCGGCGAACTCATCGGTGTTGTGGCGGCGAAAATGCCCTTTGACTGCGATTCCAACACGGCGAACATCGCGGTGCTTGTCAACAATGACAAGGTTTCAGACCACTACGCGATTTTGCCGACTACACAAGTCGGCGATTATGATTTGGAAACGCTCCCCGAAACAGAGCGAAAAATTCTGCTGTTGATTGCACATAAGCTACTTTGCGCAGTCGGCGAGAAGCACGTTTATGAGAGCATAAAAGCCGAGTTGACGTGCGAAAATCACATCTTTACCGCGAAAGGGCGAAACGTCCTTGAGGCGGGGTGGACGGCGATTGAGAAGTCGTTCAAGGAGTTCGTCAAAGCTGACACGGACGACGAGAATGCGGAAGCCAAAGCGGACAAATCGCCACTTGCGTTGACAGAGGGGCAGAAGTTCGAGAACTGCGCCTGTAAACTCAGCGAGCATTGGAGCAAACCCAAGCTGCATTATACAGAGGACACTCTGCTCGCGGCGATGGAACGCGCAGGCGCAAAAGATGTTACCGAGGACGTGGAACGTTCGGGGCTTGGAACTCCCGCTACTCGTGCGGGGATTATCGAAAAGCTCATCACCGACGGTTATGCGAGCAGAGAAAAGAAAAACATTGTCGCGACAGATGCGGGAGTAGAGCTAATCGGGCTTGCACCGGAAATCCTCAAATCACCGAAATTCACGGCTGAGTGGGAGGACGGCTTGGCGCGAATTTCGCAGGGCAACGCTCGCCCGGATACGTTCATGGAGGAAGTCGGCGGTTTAATCCGCGAAATAGTTGATTTCGCGAAAGCCAACATTGACACAAGCAAAGTAGCAGCGCGAGTTCGCGGTGAGGTTATCGGCAGATGCCCTCGTTGCGGCGGCGATGTCTGCGTTACTCCGAAAGCGTATAACTGCTCGGGCGAGGACTGCAAGTTCGGTTTATGGATTGAGAACCCGTTTTTTGTGAAAGCGAAAAAAGCGTTCAGCAAAGAAATCGCGGCGGCTCTGCTTAAAGACGGCAGAGTCAAAGCCGATGGCTTCATGTCTGCGAAAAACACACCATACTCCGCGATTGTTGTTCTTGACGACACGGGGACTTATGTAAACCTCAAGTTTGAGTTTGAGGCGGCTCAGAAAGAAATCGTCGCGAAATGCCCGCGCTGTGGCGGCGATGTTGCCGAAATGCCCAAGTCATATGCTTGCCTCAAAGACGGCTGTAAATTCGTGTTATGGAAGTCTAACAAACTGCTTGACAGCATGAAAAAGCCGCTCACTAAGCCGATGGCAGTCGCGCTTCTCAAGAATGGCAAGGTGTGGGTTGAGGGGCTGTTTTCGACGAAATCGGGCAAGGCATTCGCGGCAATGGTGGTGCTTGACGATACCGGGTCTTACGTGAATTTGAACTTGGACTTTGAGCAGAAGAAGGTTAATTTTTGCTAAATGTCTCCAAAAACTGTGTGGGTGAAACAATCCAATCTTCAATGGGGTAGTGTTTCAAATTTCCTGTAATAAGCATCGCTTCGCTTGCTTTTGCCGTATCATAAAAAATGCGGTCGCTCTCATCGGGAAGTGGAATTTCGGTCAGAGGGGGATTTATCAGAACTCCGGTTTCTTTTATTGTTTCAATTATAGCGAATTGAACATCAGCCGCGAGCTTCAACCTCGGGCGCGACAAAACTTTCGTATATTCAACGCAGATTTCGTATCCGTAATACAGTTGAATGTTGTTTTGTTCCGTAAGCATATCAATTATTTTGGCGCAATTTCCGTGCGGCGACAATGCCGCCGATATAATAACATTGGTGTCTAAAACAATATTCATGCTTATTCCGCTCTCTTCTCTCTTCTGCAAGCTGCAATTTCAGCATTGATTTCGTCCATAGACATTGTATTTGTGCCGTTTTCAACAGATTCAGCTTGTGCAATCTTAAAAGCCTCCCGCATTCTCTCGCGGACGAGTTTTTGCTTTTCTGCTTCGCTTTCCTCCGCAAGCTGAACCTTGAACGGAATAGCACGTTCGCGCACTGCTTGGCGGACGAACATAGTTAAGGCAACACTCATGTTCAACCCTAAGTCTGCGAATAAGTCCTCTGCTTGTTTTTTGAGGTCAACGTCCATGCGGAGGCTGACGGTAGATGTGTTATTCATTAGAACACACTCCTTTGCATTATTGTAGTATGTATATTATACTACATGAAATAGACGTTGTCAATACGTTAGGAGAAAAAACCATGTACATCAACTTTGAAAAGCTTAAGCACTCCCTCGACCTGCGCGATGTTGCGCGGTTTTACGGAGTCGAGAGCAAAGGCGACATAGCACGTTGTGTTTCGCCGAGCCACGCAGACAAGTCGCCGTCGATGAAACTGTACGCGAGCAACTATCACTGCTACGGTTGCGGCGAACACGGCGACGTGATTGGGCTCACGGCGACGCTCCACAATCTTGATTATTACAACGCGGCAGTCAAGCTGACGAGCGATTTTGCAATCGGTGCAGAGCATTCGGGAGAGGTTGAGATTGCCCCGCGACACAGCCTCTACGATGAGCAAGAGGCGCGAATCCGCAACACGTTCAGACTGCTCCACGATTATCGTAAGCGACTCGATGGCTACAAAGAACAATTCAAGCCGAGTGAGGCGGGTGCAACATTGCACCCGCTTTTTGTTGAGGCTCTGACCGACATCAAGCGGTACGAACATTACTATCTTCAATTGCTCGACAGCACTCGCGATGAGCAGTTGGCTTTTATCGTGAACAACGCGGCGATGTTGAAAGAAGTTAAATCAAAACTAACAGAAACTAAGGAGGAAAAATCAATGGAAAACAAAACATATAACGAGCTTATAAGCGCACCGCACAATGCTAAATCTGCTAATCTCAAACCATTCACAGATAGTGAGTTGTTGGAATTGTCAAGCATAATTAGTGCTAAAATTGACGAATTATCAAAGGCAATGGATAATCCACGACATTCGCGCAAAGAAAGCGACCGCGATGATGTTATGTATGATAACTTGTGCGATTCCAACACGGCTATTGCTGATGAATTAGAAAGTCGTGGAATCATAAAAAACGAATTGTCCGAATTGTTTGAGCATATAAGCAACAAATTTCATCTTGGCGAAATGTCAGAAGAGTGGAACGAAAAGTATGATTTAGTCGGGAATGCAATCTCCGAACGTGAAGATAAGCTCGTTGATGAATATGAGGCGGCGAGAGAACGACAAGAGAACAGAACCTCACAGCCGAGGCAAACTCCGCCCGAACCGGCGGCAGAAATAAATCAAAATAATACACAGGAGGAAAAAATCATGGAACAAAGCACACTCCAATCCAATCCGAACATCAAAGCAACTGCATTTCCCATCGAAAACGCAGGAAAACTCAAAGCAAACGCGACGGTGTCTCTGAGCGATACGGTAGTTGTTCGCAACCTCAAAGTGGTTGAAACAGAAAACGGGCTTACAGTAAGTATGCCGAGCAAAAAGGTCGGCGACGTGTGGAAAGACACGGTCGTACCCGCAAGCTCTGAAGCCGCCGCGCAAATCAAAGCCGCAGTTTTGGAAGCATACGAAAAAGCAATCGAGCAAGCGCGGCTCGGAACACAAGCTCCGAAGCCCGAACTCGACCGCGCCGACGTGCAAGTCGAAGTATGGTCGCTCAAGGACAGCACCGCGAACAACAACGACATAGCGACGTGCAGTGTTAAACTCGCGGACGTTTTTGTTGTCAACGATGTCAAAATCCGTGAGGGCGGCGAACTCGGACTGAAAGTGCAGTTACCGGGCGAGTACGGCAAGGACGGTAAGTGGTACGAAACAGTGTCGGTGTTCGACAGCGTCGTCCGCGATACCGTTGTCGGCGCATACCTTGAACGTGAGCAAAATCGCGAGAACATCATCGGGAACACACCCTATGCACAGTTAGCCGAAAATCGCGACGATATTCGCTACAAGAGCTACTCGGGCGAGCTTGCCAACAAAGTCGTCGCGCAGTTGAACGCGGCGGGAGTGCCTTTCAGCGGTAA
>WQXP01000046.1 GCA_009784765.1 Oscillospiraceae bacterium
CCTTCTCGATTTGCGCCATGAGTTCGCCTTGCAAAGATGTCGCAGTAGATGAATCTAACCGCCCCGCAAGTTCAAGGCTGATTGAGTTTTCGTTATTGGTAACTTTGATTTCCATGGTTGTTCTCCCCCATATTTATTATACTTAACACTATAATACCACAATTACCTCCTCGGAAAAAGCACCCTTGGTGGGTATGTTGTGAATTTATGTCAAGAAGTGCTTTCAAAAATATCAAGCTTCTTGATTTTCATAATCGCGTCAATGTTATTCGAAACATCGAGCTTTTTGTAAATCAGCTCCACGTGTGATTTAACTGTATTTGGCTTCAGTTCCATCGCCTCTGCGATTTTGTTTCTGCTGTACCCTTCGCACAGAAGTTTCATAACACTCTTTTGCTTGTCGGTGAAAGCCAGCTTTTCGTCAGATATGTTTGCGAAAAGCCCTTTATGCCGCTTAGCACCTTCCACGGCGCAGATGTACAGCGTTTTAACGAAGCCACTGTCAAGCCCGCCGTCGTAATTCGCTTGAACGGAGCGTTTATGAAGCCTGTGCAGAATGTTTTCCAACCCTGCCCCCTCGTTTTCAAAAATTTGCGTGTATTTATATTCGTGAGCAATGGCGACGGCACGTTCCGTCAAATCGAGTGCCTCTTGGCTCTTACCTTTTTTATGGGCAATAATCGCGAGCAGCGTACAAGCCTCTATTGTATCAAGAGGGCGCCGATAGCGTTCGCTGAGCGTCAGAAGCTTTTTCAAAATCACACTTGCCCGGGCAGAATCGCCGACGACTATATGTGAACGCGCTGTAGTGAAAAGGCGATAGATTTTGTAAAAGCAAATGTCATCGTTCAAAGTGACGCTGTTGGTTTTGAGCCACTCTTCCGCTGCTTCCGTGTCGCCGTCGTTCAGCCGCATACGGCAAGTGTATGCCTCTAAATTCGCTGTGAGATAAAACGCCTTGTCTTTTTCAATCATGAGCTTTATGTCTGCGATTGTTTCCCTTGCTTTTTCCGGCTGCGAACTCGCCGCAAAAATCTCACACAGAATCATCATGGCACAGAACTTGATTTCCGGTGAACAGCCTTCCGATATTTCGGCGCAAGCCGCCAATGCGCCTTCGAGTGCATGAGATAAATCCCCCTGCTCATAGGCGAATCCCCCGCGAAAACATTCGAGAATTACAGGCAAGTCTTTCCCCAAAACGCTGTCAAAAGCTTTGCTCACGAATGTTATGTTCTTATCAATTTCGAAAATCAGTTCTGAAAAATCCCTGCTTCCTCTGTGGAAGTATGGCAAATTCTGCGATATGCTCGGTGTCGCCGCTTTGAAATTGCCCTTGAAGGGAATCAACCGCAGTTTCCCGATTATATCAAGGAAACTCACACGATAATCCATACAGCGAAGAAGCACTGCTGTTACCGCCGAACGCGGGTTCTGCAAAATAATCTTGGGGGCGAGTTTATTATATCGGTCTAAAGCTGCCTCAAGTTCATCAGGGCGTCCGTCCACAAACGCCGCCCATGCCTGTACCTCAAGCAAGAAAGGGAACTTTTTGACAACATTCTCATCAACGAAAGTACGCACTACATTCAGCGTGTCCTCAACTGCCGCATAGGGCGAATTGTAGTTGTACATACAATAGAAAGACTTCGCGACACCGTCGTCGTTACCCGCCCTCGCGTAGTATTCGACAGAACGGTAGTACTCGCGGTTTTCGTAAAAAAAGTCTCCTGCTTTGCTCTGTTGAACGCTTATCGATTTCTCGCCGTTTTTCTCTGAGCATTCACAAAGGCGCGACAACAGAAATTCACGGAACAAATCACGAAAACGATAAGAATTGCTCCCTATTTTGCGCAAAAAAGCATTCTCATGATACAGCCCCTCAAGCACCGCCGCCGCAGACATTCCTTTGAGCGAACGTGTATTCGCGCTCAAAAACTCGCACACTTGCGGCGTAAGCTCTTCCACAACAGAAACCAGCATCATAAAAGTACGCAGAGGCTCGTCCCAGCGTTCCCACACGTGTGTTTTGAGGAAACTCTCTAAGTAGCGTCCCGATAAATCGACATTACAACCATCGTCGCCGTCTTTTTCATAGCCTTTTTCGTCCGATAAAAGCAACGCCCGAACGCCAATCGCCCAACCGCCCGTCATGTGCAGGATTTTTTCAGACTGTGCCGCAGTAATCGTTTTCGCTGCACCGGGTTTCCCGAGCCCGCTCTTTGACGTTTCTTCGGCGAAAATCCCGCGTATCTCCGCTGCGGTGAGTTGCAGTTCTTTCGAATCCACAATCACTGTCTCGCCTTTGAGCAGCATTTCGGCAAAACAGTCCGGCGGGCTGTTGCGCGAAAGCACAAGAACGCTCGAACGTGCAGACAGTTCGCGAATGAGTTTCATCAGCAATTCCAAAACACTGCCGCCCGTAATAATATGCAAATCATCAAAAACGAATATATGCTCCTGCTCTTCGAAATCGGGTGCGTTCCGGAAAGCATCAAGCGCACCCCAAGCAAACTCCGGCGATGCCGCAGCAAATCCGGGGTGAGCCACGAACTCACGCAGTGCCTTGTTATCGGGTGAAAGACAACTCAACGTCAGGACAAAGCGTTTGCAAAATTCTGAGAGATTGTTGTCATAGTCATTAAGCCCGAGCCATACACGTTTAGCTTGGACGCCGCGTTCCCTGTGTTCAAGCCATGACAGTGCGGCGGTCGTTTTTCCGTACCCGGCGGGTGCGTGCATATAAATCACGGGGTTGCGAGTGCTTGAATGAGCTGTTGCGGCAACACTCAATTTGTCTAAGCGGTTCATGAGTGCGGTTCTTATCATACATACCTGCTTTGTAATTGATTTTGTCAAAGTTTGCCCTTCGGACTTATGTCTTTCACCAGTATAACACAATCGGCAAAGTTTGTCAAGGGCTTTTGAACGATTTTCTTACATCCGACATAATATGTGGTAATCAATTTCAGAAAGGAGTACTACTGCTATGACTGACAACGCGTCAAAACCGACACGCCCTCTCGCCATGGCAAGCGTTCGCCGCCAGAAGTGGCGCAACATCTATCGCCATGAACTCGCATTCCCCAAAGGCACTATCTTCGCAGACTTAGACAAACCTTGGAACCCCTCCGAGGCTCGTATTCTGCGGCAATCAGGAGGTAACGCAAAATGAACGAACGCGCAAAACTACTTAAAGACGTACAATGCCTTGACTTCGCCGCACATGACGCGGCCCTCTTCTTAGACATCAACCCCACCGACCCCAAAGCCCTCGCTTACCGCAACGACATTGCGAAACAAGCCGCCTCCGCACGCCTCTTCTACGAAACGCGGTTCGCCCCTCTCACTCACAACGCTTGCAACCACGCCGAAAACTGGCGTTGGGTAGACGAACCGTGGCCCTGGGAGTATCAAGGAAAGGAGGGTAAGTAGCATTATGTGGATTTATGAGAAGAAGCTCCAGTTCCCTGTCAACATCAAAACTCCGAACCCTGCATTCGCCCGCATTGTCATGACTCAGCTCGGCGGCCCTGACGGCGAACTCGGAGCGGCGAACCGCTATCTAAGCCAGCGATATGTAATGCCCGACAGCAGAGTCAAGGGGATTTTAACCGACATAGGCACGGAAGAATTAGCCCCAACACGTTATAAGCCGTGCAACCGCCGTAGATAGAACAACGCCTGTGAAAATTCACAGGCGTGTTGGTTTGTTTAATTCATGACTCATAAAGCTTTTGTCTTGTCCGCAGCTCAGCCGAAATTACTGTCCCATGAGCTTCACCATAACCGCCTTCTGTGCATGGAGGCGGTTTTCGGCTTCGTCGAAAATCACGTCAGCGAACTGCTCGAGAACAGCGGAGGTTATTTCCTCCTCACGCTTTGCGGGGAGACAGTGCAGAACAATCGCGTCGCTTTTCGCGAGTTTGAGAAGTTCGTGATTGACTTGGTAACCTTTGAACGCGACTCTCCTTTGCTCGATTTCACTCTCCATTCCCATAGACGACCATACATCGGTGATGATTACGTCCGCGTCCTCGGCGGCTTTTGCGGGCTGTGACAACAACTCGAAGTTAGGGTACTCTTTCGCGAAGGCAAGCACGCCTTCATCGGGGTGGTAGCCGTTCGGGCAAGCTAAGGACACACTCATACCGACTTTCAGGCAACCGACAGTCAGTGAGTTCGCCATGTTATTTCCGTCGCCGATGTAGCACATTTTCAACCCTTCGAGTTTGTTTTTGCGTTCCCGAATTGTCATCAAATCCGCGAGTACTTGGCAGGGGTGAGCTAAGTCTGTAAGCCCGTTGATTACAGGGACTCCGGCAAAACTTGCTAACTTTTCGACGTTTTCATGAGCATAAGTCCGTATCATAATCCCGTCGATATAGCGTGAAAGAGTCCGCGCAGTGTCTTGAATCGGCTCTCCGCGACCCATTTGCAGTTCTTGGCTTGAGAGAAAAAGCCCCTGTCCGCCGAGTTGGTAAATCCCCGCCTCGAAAGACACACGAGTCCGTGTGGACGCTTTCTCGAAAATCATTCCCAGTGTTTTTCCCTTGAGCAAAGGGTGGGGGATTGCGTGTTTCTTCTCATACTTGAGTTGGTCGGCTAAATTCAAGATGTCGATGATTTCATCGGTGCTTAAATCGAGCAGTTTCAATAAATTTGTCATAGCAGTATCTCCTTTAATACAGATAACCCCTCATCGAGTTCATCATAAGTGATTGTAAGCGGCGGTAACAGCCGCAGTTTGTCTTTCGCGGTGAGGACTAACAGCCCCTTCTCCAAACACGCTTTCGCGACTTCAATTGCAGTTCTTCCAACTCCGGTTGCCAAGGCAACCTCCGCGGGGCAAGCAGAGCTTGCCTCCTTGGCACTCTTTAGCGTCAACCCCAACATAAGCCCGCGACCGCTGATTGCTTCCACTTGTGGTAGTTTCGCCAGAAACTCACGGATATAATCGCCTTTTGCGACAACTTCCGCTAAGAATGCCGCGTCGGACACTCGCGCGACTACTACGCTTCCCCCCGCCATAACAACGGGATTTCCGCCATAGGTACTCCCGTGCATTCCCGCCGTGAGGACTCCTGCACATTTCTCATTCGCAAGGCAAGCCCCCCCGGGAAGCCCGCCGAATAAGCCTTTCGCCATAGTCGTGATGTCTGCGGCTTTCCCGAAATGCGTTCCCGCTAAGAAAGCACCTGTCCGCCCCGCGCCTGTCTGAACTTCGTCTGCAATCACGAGTATGTCATTCTCGGCACATAGTGCGAAAACCTCATCAACAAAGCTCTGTTCGAGAGAAATTACCCCCCCCTCACCCTGCACATATTCGAGCATGACGGCGCAAACATCGTCCGCGAAACTGCCGATTGGCGCATTCGGCTCAATATGCGCGAACCCGGGCATATACGGCGCGAAGCAGTCGGGGTGCATGATGTCCTGCCCTGTTGCCGAAAGCGTAGTCATTGTCCGCCCGTGGAAAGACCCGTTCAGAGTAACGATTTTGTTCCGCCCCGCTCCATACTTATCGAAGCTGTACTTGCGCGCTAATTTAATCGCGCACTCGTTCGCTTCTGCGCCGGAATTGCACAAGAAAGCATTCGTGTAACCTGTAACCGCGCAGAGTTTCTCGGCGAAGTCCGCGGCGGGCTTCGTGTAGTAGAGGTTCGAGGTGTGCTGGAGTGTCCGCGCTTGTTCGCAGACGGCATTCGCCCACTGTTCATCGCAGAAACCAAGTGAGTTTGTGCCGATTCCCGAACCAAAGTCGATTAACCCTTTTGAATTTTCGATTTCAAGGGAAAACCGCCCGTAAGACTGCATTATATGCTTGTTTGTTTTTTCTGTGATTGTCATAAGAACTCCTTACTTTATTCATTTAATTATCATTGAGCCGCTTCCCATATCCGTGAGCAGTTCGAGCAAAATCGAATGGGGGATTCGCCCGTCGATTATGTTCGCTTTGTCTACTCCGCAACGAACTGCTTCGAAACAGCAATCCACCTTAGGAAGCATTCCCCCCGTAATCACGCCTTGTTCTTTCAATAGGGGAACTTCGTGAGCTTTGATTGTGTGAATCAGCGTAGACTCGTCGTTGCGGTCGCGCAGAATCCCCTTGACATCAGTCATGAGAATGAGGTTCGCCGCCCCGATTTTCGCGGCAATCTGAGCCGCCGCTATGTCGGCGTTGATATTGAAAACCTCACTATCCTCCCCGCTCGCCACAGTTGCGATTACAGGAATATACCCGTTCTCAAGTGCTGTGTAAATCGGGCGTGGTTTGACTTTTACTATCTCCCCCACATATCCGAGTTCAGCCGAAAGCTGCCGCGCTTGGAGCAACCCCGAGTCCAACCCGCTGAGCCCGATTGCCCTGCCTTTGTTCTCGAAAATGTGCTTGACTAAATCTTTGTTGACTTTTCCGCAAAGAACCATCTGCACAACATCAATTGTTTCCTTGTCGGTATAGCGCAGCCCGTTCACGAATTTAGGCACTTTGCCCTGCTTTTCGAGAACTGAGTTGATTTCCGGGCCGCCTCCGTGGACGAGTACGATTTTCACCCCGCATAAAGACAGCAGGACTATATCGCTCATGACTGCTTGCTTGAGTTTTTCATCAAGCATTGCCGCTCCGCCGTATTTGACGACGACAATCTTACCGTAATACTGCCGAATGTACGGCAATGCCTCATTGAGGACTTGTGTGCGTGTGTTATTGTCTATCATTTAGTTAAGCCCCCTTTTAAGTCCTGTAATCTGCATTGATTCGCACATACTCCGCAGTCAAGTCGCATCCGAATGCAAGAGCCGCACCTTCACTTCCTTCATGGGTTTCGTTCATGTTCACGAGAATGCTGATTTCTTCTTCCCCGAGGATTTCGCTTGCTGTTTCCTCACAAAACGGAACACCTTTTCCGTTTTCGCAAACAGTCAACATTCCTTTTTTTGAAGCAACTGTCAATTGTACATTGTCAACTGTAAACTGCCCCGCCGCATAACCCACCGCGCAGAGTATTCTCCCCCAGTTCGCGTCTGCCGCACTCATAGCGGCTTTGACTAAACTCGACGATACAACAGACTTCGCGATTGCATCTGCCGCTTCCTTGCTCGAAGCTTGAGTAACATTGCAAGTAATCAGCTTAGTCGCCCCCTCACCGTCCCGGGCGATTGCCCGTGCAAGGTTCAGCGTTACGTTAGAAAGCGCGTCGCAAAAGCACGAATAGTCCTCGCCCTCTGTGCTAATTGGCGCATTCCCCGCGAGCCCGCTTGCAAGAACACACACCATGTCATTGGTAGATGTATCGCCGTCAACACAGACGGAGTTGAAGTCATTATTCACCCGCAGGGCTTTGTCGAGCATTTCCGCGCTGATTGCCGCGTCCGTGGTGATAAAGGCAAGCATAGTCGCCATATTCGGGTTAATCATGCCCGAGCCTTTTGCAATTCCGCCAACTTTGACGGGAACTCCGCCGATTTCGACTTCAAACGCGAACTCTTTCGCGAATGTATCAGTCGTCATGATTGCTTTTGACGCGGCTTCCGAACCCTTTGAATCAAGTGAGTCTGTCAATCCCGCCACTGCCGCTTCGATTTTCGCAATAGGCAGTTCTTGCCCGATTACGCCTGTAGAAGCTACAATCACGTCTTGTGTGTCAATCCCGAGAGCATTCGCGGCGGACTCTGCCATTTTCAGGGCGTTCGCCGTGTCATTCGGCGCGCAAGCATTCGCATTACCCGAGTTGACTATAATCGCTCGCGCAGTTCCGTTAGCTGCGTGTTGCTTGCTCAAGATAATCGGGGCGGCTTGAACTTTGTTTGTTGTGAACAGCGCGGCAGCCGTGCATGGAACATCGCCGACAATCAGAGCTAAGTCTAACTTATCGGGTGGAGCGGACTCTTTAATCCCCGCCCGCACCGCCGCCGCTTTGAAGCCTTTAGGGGCGGTAATTCCGCCGTCTATGGGCTTTGCATTGTTTAGTATAATCATAATTTTTATTTCCTCAA
>WQXP01000047.1 GCA_009784765.1 Oscillospiraceae bacterium
GATATACTTTTTTTATTATAACACATTTTCCCGAAAAAAGCAATTACATTATTTTGTGAAAGTTTACAAAATTTATTGTTTTTTTTGCGAAAATATGTTGATTTTTTTGAATAAGTATGATATACTAAATAATGATTACCCTAAAATCAATGAGCCTTACAGGAGTACTTACATGAGTTTGAACGAGGTTTTATCCCGATTTCGCAGCGTCAGCGTTCGTATAGACATGACAAAAGACTTTCCCGTAACAATCAGCAAGGAATGTCATAAAGAATATCAACTCAGCAAATTGAGCAAAAAAGCCATACCGACGATTACTTTAGCAGAACTTATTACCGCCGAAGATTTCACCGAACTGACTTTTCAGGCAGAGGAAATTTTTGAGCGTAAAGAAGGCTCACTCCGTTTGAGTTGCCGTTTAGTTCCTGATGACTGCCCCTGTTTGATTTGTTGCGAGCTTCACTGTGAGAAGAAACTCGGCAAAACCGTCTGTTATTTTTACGGCGTGATAATGCTAATCGGCGAATTAGGTGACTCTAAGCACACGGACCCGTTGTTACGGGCTTTTTCGCAGAAAGTGTCCGCAAACGTCACACCGAAAGACACGGCAGGGATTCTTGAAATAGTCGGAAAAGAGCAAATCGCGCTGATGCAAGTTCCGCTTATGAACATTTACGGGGTGCGTTCCGCTGTTTTCACCGAAGAGGGCGAGCTGATTTGCACTCATGATTTAGACGAGAAACAGCTTGACGTGAGCGTGTTCCGTTATAAGCGCGAAATTCCCATCAAAATCAACTATATTGTCTTTGCATTGTGGATAGTCGCATCGGACAATGAGGCAGACCTCGAAAATTGCGCGCAAACTCACGAAATCCTTGTGCAAACCCTTGCGAAAGCAATCAACTGTTCTATACTCTTATATAATGAGATGTTCAACACCGAGCGTGCCAACAGGCTGCTCAGTGAAACGGTAACGCAACAGATTTTGCTCAATGACATCTACGGAAAAGTGTTCAACGAGCATAATACCCGAGACACTTTCCGTGCCATTGTCGATATGACGGGGGAGTTCCTGAAGTTAGACCGAATCACAATCTGTGAGTATCTTCACACTGCGAAAAAGTGCCGCACGGACTATGAATGGGTTTCCCCGAAGGCGCGTTGCAAACAACCCGCTAAGGCTGAATTTGCCTACAGCGAATATCCCGACTTGATTGAAGAACTCAAGTATTATGAAACTTACTTCACCAATGACGCTCAGCATGATGTGTTAGGGGTCAACTTCTCGTCTTATGTTGCGTCTAATCTTCGGGGAGATGCTGCGCCTAAGTATGGAATGGTGATTTATTTAATCGACCACCCGTCGCGGGTTCTCAGCCCTGCAGAAAAACGGCTTTTGAGGACTGTTTCGCAAATTATCGCCGCCGTGATTATCAAGTGCAAAGACAACGAAAAGCTTGAGGAACTCAACACAAGCTTGGTTGAACGGGCGTTCTATGACCCGAAACTGAAAATCAAAAACAGAATTTCTCTCGAAAACGACCTCAAAAGCGAACTTCATGAGTTTGAGCGTTCGGGGGCAATCGTGCTGTTCAAAATCCCCATGCTCGAAGAGTTCATGAGTTTCGAGAATATCGGCGAAATCGGCGGGGTTCAAGAGGGAAACAACGGCACAGAAACTGATATAGATACAGAGCTGTACTGTACGGTTCTCGAAAAAATCTGCGAATATGAGGAAATCAGCGTAAAACCTTACCGCTTTTCAGATGAGGTGTTTGCTCTGCTGTTGCACGGCGCAACTCCGCAAGAGGCGCAGCGGTTCTGCCAAACCCTTAAAGACCGCTTCAAGAATACATGGAGTGTTCGCGGCAACGAATATTACTTTGAGTTCACGGCGGGAATCGCCCCTTACCCTGAAGCAGGCAAGAGCGTTCATGATGTTTTGCGGGCAGGAACAGCCGCTCTCAAAAAAGCGAAAGAATTCGGCGGAAACCATTTCGCCTTCTTTTCGGAGACGTTCGAAGACTTGGAGCGTGAGAACTATGCGTGTATGCGGGTATTACGCACAGCAGTCAAGAATGATATGGAAGGATTGACGGTTAAGTATACGCCCGTGTATGAAAGCGCGGAGGGTAACAAGCATAATCTGATTGGGGCAGAGGCGATTATCGCGCTTAAATCTGCAGACGGCGGTGATACAGTCGAGTTAAGTGAGATTCCGTCGCGGGTAATCATGAGGGCGGCAGAAAAGATGGGGCTTGATACCGCAATCGGCTATTGGTTGATTAAACAAGCTTGTGAGTTCTGCAAAGAAGCCCGCTCCCGCAGTTCGGGGGATTTGCGGGTAAGCATCAGCGCGACTGCGCGTTCGCTTTCGACAGGTTCAATCATCAGCGCGAGCAAAAAAGCCCTCACCGAAACAGGGCTTGCCCCCGCCGCATTGGTGCTGAGCTTTTCGGAACGCATTATCACCATGAACTACGACAAGTTTATATCGACGCTCAAAGAACTAAAGCAAGCAGGGATTACGGTGATGATTGACAACATCGGCTCATACTACAGCTTAGCGTCAATGTTGCGCCATTCGGTAATAAGCGGCGCGGCGGCAGATATAACCGTTCTGACGGGGAAAATCGACGAATTTGATGAGGCTTATATAAAGAGTATAATCGAGCTTGCCAAATCAAGGGAAGTTAAGTTCGGGGTTAAATCAATCGAAAACGATGAACAGCTCAAGGTTATGAGCGGCGCAGACGCTGACTGGTATCAGCGCGAACATCGAGAAGGCGCATTAAACGAAGAGGCGTTTTTCGGCTTGCTGTAGTTTAGAAAGCTAAAAGAAGAGATAAACCCAAAGGGCGGGCTTAGCCCGTCCGACGGGCGAATCTTGACAATATCGAAACTTTTTTAACTTTTTTGAAAAAGTGCTTGATTTTTCGGAAAAAATGTGTTATAATTTATGAAATATCCACAATACTACTAATCATAATGGAGGGTAAAATACTTATGAAAAAGAAAATTCTCGCTATACTCTTGGCGTGTGTAATGGCATTTTCGTTTATTACACCGTTAGCGGTTCAAACGGCAGCAAACCCGAGCCCGTGCAGAGCAAGTTTCGGCATCAATGACGGCCTTGCTATTTTGCGCAACATAATCAGTTTGCCTTCGAACCTGAACTATTGCCACGCCTTCACCCATGGGGACCGCTTCGTCATTAACGATGCGTTGGCGATTTTACGCTCCATAATCGGGCTTCCGATGGGCGTAGATTTAATCTGCACGAGATGTGAAGCATTTTCCACTACCACGACTCCCCCCCCTACTCCTACGCCTCCTACTTTACCAACTACTACTCCTACCACTACTCCGTCTGAACCCACGACAACTACGCCGACGGGGTTCGTATCATTCCCGACAACTACGCCGACCGGAATTACCACAGTTCCGACAACTACACCGACGGAGATTACTACAATTCCGACAACTACACCGTCCGGCTTCGGCACGACGACTGCAACAACAATTTCCGGGACTTCTCCTACGCCGGGAACGACTACTCCCGGAACACCTGCACCGCCTCCTCCGCCTCCGCTCCCACAAGGGGTGTTGTTCGATATGCAAGTATTCCCCGGTTTAGAGGGGCTTAATACAGGCAATATTGACTTCTTGCGCCGCGTAGCTAACGATGCGGGTGCTTTCGAAATGACAGTGAACATGGGGCCTCCGCGGACGATTTCTGTTTCAGGGCGTACGGGTTCTTCTCAAGGAATCCGTGTGTTTGCGGCAGAGATTGCCGCAGTCGCGAGACCTAACCACAGCTATCAAATTGAGTTCAGCGGGCGTTTCCCCACTGCGCCTTCCGCTACGGCACGTATTCGAATGGAAAACCCCACAGAACCGGGCGACCCGTTAGCGACTGCTCCCGCCACCAATGGAGCGTTCACCATATCAGCAACGCGGACTTATGCCGAAATAATCGCTGAAGGTGCGGCGGCACGCGAGTACAGCCTCGGTTCGTCGGGCAGTGCCAACGAAGACATCACCTACACCGAAATCAAAATCACACGCATCTGCCCCACCGGCTGTACTGCTTGTGTGGTTCACGGCATTACGATTGTCGATGGCGGCGCAGGGGCGGGAACAACTCCTGCAAGCCCCGTAGCCGGCGATGAAGTTACTGTCCGTGCAGGTTCTCGCGCAGGATTTATCTTCAACGGCTGGCAAGTTACCGCCGGAGGAGTTACTCTTGCAGACGCAACCAGAGCTACCACTACTTTCACTATGGGCAGCGCGGCAGTCACACTGACAGCTACTTGGCGTGAAGATGCAGGCGGCTCAGGGATTGCAGCAAGCCTTTCCGCAAGCGATGTTGTGTCCCGTATGGGAATCGGCTGGAACCTCGGCAACCAGCTTGACTCACTCAACGGCGGAACTTATGCGAACCCCTTCAGCGCGAGAAACTACGCTAACCTTTCGCTCTTGCAGTTAGAAACTGCTTGGGTAGGTTCGGCTAACACCGTTAATCAAACTTTGATTAACAATGTTAAAGCAGCAGGGTTTGACACAATCAGAATTCCTGTTACCTGGTACAAAGCAATCGAGGGTACGGACAATAATCGCCACCGCACCAACTTCACGATTAGAGCGGACTGGATGGCGCGTGTCCGCGAAGTGGTTGATTGGGCATACGCGGCAGGGTTCTATGTAATCCTCAATACTCACCACGATGAGTATATCATGCCTTTCTTAACCGACGCAGACGCGACTGCGACAAACGCGACAATCACAAGGCTTTGGACGCTGATTGCCGCTGAGTTCAACAACGATTTCGGCGAAAGGCTGATTTTCGAAGTCTTGAACGAACCGCGCAACAAAGGTTCCGCGCGTGAGTGGCAAGCAGGAACTCCCGAAGAGCGTACCCGCCTTAATGCCATGAATCAAGCGGCAGTAAACGCAATCCGCGCAAGCGGCGGAAATAACGCCAACCGCGTTCTCATGATTCCGACTTATGCGGCGTCGGCACACGCGGCAAGCTGGGGCAACGCTTTCGACGGCTTTGCAAGACCCACGGACACCGCTCACCCGAATGTGAACAAGATGATTCTGTCAGTCCACTCTTACCAACCCGAAGCATGGTCAGGAGTACAAGGGGCACAGGGTACACCAATCGCTGGAACATGGAACGAAAGTTCCATCACCAACATGATGAACGGCGTTCAAACTCAAGCGTCGCGTCTCGGAATGCCTGTAGTTCTCGGCGAATGGGGTTCTGTTGCACGGGGCGAACCTAACGATGCTAACGAAGGCGATAACGGGCCGGGTTCACGCGGGCATCATATGCGCGTTTACGTCCGCGAAGCAACTATGCGCGGAATGGCGACAGTCATGTGGGATACAGGGATTGGCGCACGTCTTCCGGGTGTGGTTGAAGGACGTTTCGGTCTCTTTGACCGCGGCGGAAACCGCAACTTAGTCTACACCCAAGCACCGACTCATCTTCGTGCAGGATACAACGAAGCGGGCGGGCTTGCAGGAAAAGTTCTCGGTGTATCGACAGTTGCACACACCTCTCCTATTTCAGGAATGACGATTACAACAACCAATACCGCCGCAGGGGTCAGCCGCTGGAGCCTCGAAACCCTGTTAGCGGCGTAACGGAGGGCGAAATCATGGCTAACATGGAAGACAAGAAACTTGCACTCGAGCTTGGCGACGACGACGACGGTTTTGACGAACTCGGCGATTTTGACGACTTTGACGACGGCGACGAGTTCGAGAGCGATGATGAAATCGACGCGGCGTTGCAGGAACTTTCGGCCTCAGGCGGCACAGTGAGCAATCCGCCCCATTATGAGGAAGAGGACGATGACGAAATCGCAGAGGGTATAGCCTCTTTCTACGCGAGTGAAGGCATAATCGGTTGCGAAGACTGCGCCCTCGGCCTGTGTGACTGCGGTTACGATTTCGAATAACAAGAGCGAATAAAATCACCTCCCTGTGGAACAATATCCACATGGAGGTGATTTTTATGACTAAGAAACAATTCAACACACTTGTGCAGAAGCACTCACCCAAGACCAAGAAAGCCTCGACTTGTGCGAAAGCATTCGCAATCGGCGGCGCGATTTGCGTCATCGGGCAGGGGCTTTTCGAGCTGTTCGGGCATCTCGGGTTCGACAGGGACAAGTCCGGCGCGATGGCGTCCATGACCCTCATAGCGGCTGCCGCACTCATGACAGGGGCAGGGCTTTACGACAAGTTGGCAAAACACGGCGGCGCGGGGACACTCGTGCCGATTACCGGGTTTGCAAACGCCGTTGTCGCCCCCGCCCTCGAGTTCAAGACAGAAGGGTTTATCTATGGCGTAGGCGCGAAAATGTTCTCAATCGCCGGCCCTGTTTTGGTATACGGAATCGCTGCTTCCGGCGTTTACGGCGTGGTGCATTGGCTGCTTAAAATGCAGTGATTTTTACCAATCAAAACCCCTGTGTTCTTTATGCGCCTCGCTGAACATTGCTTGTAACACGTAAAGCCAATTCCATTGTATGCAACTTTCGCACATTTGGCTGCAATTGTCACAGTAGAAAAGCCAAGATAACTCGTCGTGATACTTTTCGACATACGCAAGCGCAGACGCAGGATTGCTCTCGAATTTGTCGTGGGTTTCCATATAATCCACAAGCCAGCGCGGAGAATGAGAAGTTTCGGGGGTTACAGAGGTAACGCGGAAGCTTCCGTCGGAGTTTTTGACGAACACTGCGCGAACAGAGTCGGCGTTGTATAAGCTCCCCGAATTGTCGGCGAACCGAAGGGCGTAAACGTGGTACTCGTTGCTGCTGACTTTGCGGACGTCTTCTACTTCAATCCTGTAGCTGTCAAAGGGAATAGCGCAGCTCGGGTAGCGGAACTGAACAATCATTCCGCGTTTTGCGTCCCACATAGTCCCGCTGATTCCCTCGTCCCATACCGTGTGGTTATCGTTACTCTTGTAGTCATAGCTCGCAATTCGGAAATCGGGGTTGAGTTGCTCGCGAATGAGTTTTTCTAAAAGCGCGGGGGTAATTCCGTGCCCTGATACCAAACCGGGGTCAAATCCGAGAAGTTCCTCAAGTTCTTCCGGGGTGTAGTTGTGTCTGCCGGGAATGACTTCGTCGCCCCAAAACACATCATTTGCTTCGCCGTGATAGCTATTGCTCACGCCGTAGAACCACAGCAATCTGTAGAGGTCAACGTCGTTGATGTCGGTGAATGGTGTCAAGCCGTCTAAAATGTTCCGCGCATGAAGCGAGACTATTTCAATCTCGTCTGTTGCCTCGTTCATTTGGCACACAAGGCAAGTACAGCCTGTAACAATCACGTTGTCATAATGCTGTTGCAGAAACGCAATCACATCAGGGTCATTGCCGAAGTGATTGATTATAACGCTGCCGCACAGAACCTGTGTGCTGTGGTCATTATAACCAAACTCTCTTTGTGCGAAAACCTCCAACGCTCTTTCTTCTGTGTAGTACTCGTCAAGGCGAATGGCGTACTCGTTTTCTGCAATCGTAAAAAAGTGAGTTCGTCCTATAGGTGTGGTGAAGTCGTCGTCGGGGTTCATTAAATCTCTGCTGTCGTCGAGTTGGTGACTCCACTCTAACCCCGACGCTTCCAAGTACTCGATGAACTGCGCAACTCCGTCGCCGAATGATTCGGGGGGCGTCGGCACGTCAGTTGGGTTACAAGCTGTGCAATAGTTTGTGGAATTGAAGAGAGCGCAAGGGACTTCGAGCGCGTTGCTGTAATCGCCGAAAGTGATTAAGC
>WQXP01000048.1 GCA_009784765.1 Oscillospiraceae bacterium
AGAATATATTACACATGACCAAACCTTGTTTATATTCGAACACGTTTTTTTCCTTGTTGAACATGGTGAATCCTGTTATGTCCGAAGCCATAACATCGGGGGTGAATTGCGCACGTTTGCAGTTAAGCCCCATTGACTTGCCGAGTGCCATCGCAAGTGTTGTTTTGCCGACCCCGGGTACGTCTTCAATCAAGACGTGTCCGCGGGATAAAAGCGCAATCAGCAGAAGTTTAATCACATCGCGTTTACCGATGACGACTTTCTCAACCTCATCTGCGATAGCAAGGATTTTATTGTACGACTCTCCCGTAAGCGGGGCAGGAGACGCAGCAGTGCTGATGTTTTGCTGATGTTCTGTCATGTTAGGAGTCATGTTTTATTGTTTTCCTTTCAAATATATAGTACTCTCGCCGTCGTTGGCGAAACAGGGCATAACCTCGCTTATTCGCGTGCAAGACAGCCCCGTGCGAACTAAATCGCGCAGAACCGTTCCGCGATTACACCCGTGAATAACTAAGATTTTCTCCGCATTATGCGGGGCGCGATTGATTTCGAACTCTAACTGCCGCTTAGCACGAGAGGGTTCAAATCCGTGAATGTCAATAGTCTTGTACGGCTTTTTCATAGCTTCTCACCTTATTTCGACTTCGCGGCTGCCTTTGCAATCACTTCTTCCGCGACAATCGGCGTATTATTCACAACAACCCGACCAAGCCGCGCTTTCACGACTATGCGCTTGCCCGTATCTTCCGTGTAACCGCTGCCGAGAAGAGACACGATTTTCGCCTCGACTTTTTTGCAGACTCCTTCCGACGCGCTTTGTATAATCATGAGAAACTCTGCTTTTCCGTGCCTCCCGATTTTACAGCGAACTCCGCGTTCACGCGCCGCCTTACGAAGAGCAAGCACAGTGAACTTCAAGAGCAAATCGCCGCTGGTGTGGCTGTAAGTGTGAATGAACTCTTCAAACCCGTCTAAAGCTATGTGGATAACAGCAAAAGGAGCGAATTGAGTGTGCGAATCGGAAAGTGCAAGCTCGCGGATACAGTCGCTGAGTGATTCCGCCGTATACGCGCCTGTAATCGCGTCGCGATTGTATTTAGAAAGCCGCAGTCTTTCGATTTTTTTCTCCGTGTTTTCTTCAGGAGGCTTGGGTTTGGTGCTTTCGATATAGTCGTTAAAACGCGCCGCCAATACGCCGTAGTCGTTACGACGGGCTACATCGGCACGAACACCCGGCTCTCCCTTTTTGAATCGCTCAAGTGCTGCCGATATGACTTCAATGGGCTTTGAATGCCGCTTCGAGAGCGCGATACTCATGAACAGTGCGGCAATCAGCAGCACAAGGGCAGTCGCGAGTACGGCGTTTGAAGCGACACCCGCAAATTCACGCGCTTTGACAACGTCGCCGATAATTGCCGCACGCCACATCGGTTCTGTTTCAAGAGCCTCCGGGCGAACACGCATGACTTCTTCACGCCCGCGCGACGGTTCGCTAATCAGCGACTGTTCCCGAATAACACGCCCTTGGTCTAAGGCATTGCCTGCGGGGTCAACGAAGGACAGCCGCCCCTCGAAAGGAAGCGCGACGGTGCTGATTATATGGTCTAACACATCCGGCGAATAAACAACCATAAGGGTATGTGTTTCACTCGACCCGCCGCCGAACTCTGCGCGAATGCCGAGAGCATACTCGCGGGAGGAGGCGGGTTTAAGCCCAAGCAGGAAAACTTCATTCTCCCCCGGGAAGCCGTGAATTTCGCGGGTGATGTGGGCATGGTCGCCGCTGCCTACATTCGAGTAGAGATTATTCACGCCGATAAAAGCTATGTTGGGGTGATTCGCCGCGTATTCGACTAAAAAAGCACGGCGGGCAGAAGTTGTTTCGAACTCCTCCGCGATTTGGCACAATGCCGCGAAGCTGCCTCTGAGTGACTCGGTGTAGTTCTCAAGGACGACTGCGTGAGTCTGCGCGGCGTTATCTGCAAGATGGGCGTAATCCCCCCTCACCTGTGCAGAGAACAACACAGATACCGCAAATGCGAACACAAGCACGGCAGATGCCGAAAGCCACACCCCCATCAGCGCGATTGTTGTTTTGGTTTTCATTCTATATATAAACACCTTTGATAGTATGATTCTTTATGCTAAAGTACATTCATTTTTAATCATAACATATATTTCGCAAAAAGTAAATAGCATTATGAATTTTTATCAAAATTTAAGGGAAAGTGTTGACAAGGGGAATGATAATGTGATATAATATTACTTATTGACATTCGACGGAAAGGAACATAAAACTATGGAAAAGCGCAAAATCGGAATTTTGACCAGCGGAGGAGACTGCCCTGCATTAAACGCCGCTATGCGGGGGTTAATCCTTGCTTGCAATCAACTTATGGGGGCAGATAATGTCGAATTTATCGGCATTCTTAACGGCTTCCACGGGCTTATTAACAATCAGGTGCGAAAGCTTGAGGGGGCAGACTTTGACGGGCTTCTCACCAAAGGAGGGACTTTTCTCGGCTCAAAACGCACGCCCTTTAAGATGATGCAGGTTGTCGAAGAGGACGGGGTTGACAAAGTCGCGAAAATGAAGGAAACATATAATGCACTCGGGCTGAGTTGTTTTGTTACTCTCGGCGGGAACGGCACCCACAAAAACGCAAACTTGCTCTCTTCTGAGGGGTTGAACGTGATTGCTATGCCGAAAACAATCGACAACGACATTCCGGGGACAGATGTAACTTTCGGCTTCCACACCGCTGTAGAAATAGGCGCAGAGGCGTTAGACAGGATTCGAACGACGGCGCGTTCTCATAACCGCGTAATCGTCGTTGAAGTCATGGGGAATAAATCCGGGTGTTTGTCGCTGTATGCGGGAATGGGGGCAGGGGCTGATGTTATTCTTATCCCTGAAATTCCCTACACATATGAGCTGTTGTTTGAGGCAATTTCGCGAAAAACTGCAGCGGAGGGTCATGCAATCGTAGTTGTGGCGGAGGGTGCGTTGGACAGCGTTGAAGCGGCACTCCCGAAATTAGAGCGTGAGAAGAAGCGTCTTGACAGTGGCGAAAGAACCGTTACGGAACGGCTGACTAAGCTCATTCAAGAAAAAACAGGGGCAGAGAGCCGCTCTGTCGTTCTCGGGCATATGCTTCGCGGAGGAACGCCGTCGGGGTATGACCGTGTTCTCGCGACACAGTTCGGCTCACGGGCTGCTTTCTTGATTCAATCAAATATGTACGGTTATACAGTCGCGAAAAAAGGAAACGTAGTTATGGAAAACAAACTCGCGGATATAGTGGGCAAACCGCGCCGCGTTGATGTTTCAAGCCCTGTAGTAAAAGCCGCAAGAAGTGTGGGGATTAGCTTTGGTGACTGATACTCTGAAAAGACAAGAACTGCTCTCACGCATTGAGCGGCTTCACGCTTTGCTCAAAGGCGCGCAATCGACGACATTCGCGGCGTTTATCGCCGACAAGGTCAACCAGTATTACTTCACGGGGACTTTGCAGGACGGGCTTTTCGTGCTGCTGTCTACGGGCGATTATGTGTTCTTTGTCCGCAACAGCCATGAACGCGCTTTAGCAGAATCGCCGCTTCCTGCCGAAAAAATCCTGCCTATGGCTTCTTATAAAGACATTGCTGCCGTAATCGGGGGCGATTTAGGTGTCATTTTTCTTGAGAGCGAGGTGGTAACTCACGCTATGCTCGGGCGGCTCTCTAAGTATTTTAACCTTGATGATGTCAAGGCTCTTGACAGGTTTATTTTAGCTGTACGCGCAGTCAAAAGCGAAAGCGAACTCGCGATTATGCGCGAAGCGGGGCGGCTTCATGCTGTCTTGCTTGAAGAAAAAATCCCTGCTCTTATGCGGGCGGGAATGAACGAGGCAGAGTTCACGGCGGATATTTACTCAGCGATGCTTGCACTCGGGCATCACGGCGTGTCGCGCTTTTCGATGTTCCAGATGCACATGGTAATCGGGCAGCTCGGCTTTGGCGAAAACTCGCTCTATCCCACTAACTTCGACGGCGCAGGGGGAATGCGCGGGTTATGCCCCGCAGTTCCGAGCGTCGGCGACCGTTCGCGGACTCTGCGAAAGGGCGACTTGGTTTTCGTAGACGTAGGCTTCGGGATTGACGGCTATCACACCGACAGAACGCAAATCTACTCTTTCGCCGCAGAGCCGTCTGCAGAGGCGAAAGCCGCTCATTCGCGGTGTTTGCAGGTGCAGAAGTCCGTCGCGGCTATGCTGAAGCCGGGGGCGATTCCCGCAGAGATTTACACAGCGGTCGTTTCAGAGGGCTTCGAAAACCGCAACGTCAAATTTCTCGGGCACGGCGTAGGGCTGTACGTTGACGAGTTCCCTGTAATCGCAAGCGGCTTTACTGCGCCTCTTGAGGCGAACATGACAATCGCCCTCGAACCGAAAATCGGCATAGAGGGCGGCAAATCAATAGGCTTAGTCGGCGGTGAAGACACCTATGTCGTTACTCCGAGCGGCGGTGAGTGCCTCACAGGGGGTGAGAAGCCAATCATGGTGGTTGACAGTTGACAGCCCCCTAATACTCATATTCGCTTCCGCCGATGAACTCCCGGGTGAGTGAGTTTTGGGGTACGTAATCCGCACTCATTTCGAAAAGGTCTTTGAGCGTAGCAATCAATCCGCCATGCCCGCCCAAGTTCTCGTTCTTGAGGAAGGCTTTATACACGCACAGCTCATAGGGCAAGAAAGTGTCTATGTGATGCTCTGCGTAGCATTTATATGGCAAGATGTACTGCTCTTCGCCGCGCTGAACCGTGTCGAACAGGTTCAAAATCCACTGAGTTTCCCGCCCGCGAAAGAGCTTGTCGCGAATGAGCCGCCGCATGAGGCGTATCTTCGACGGGTGAAGCAGCTTCCCGCTCCCGCGCTTAACGCGAGTACGCACACTGACGTACACCCCCTGTGAATGCTCCGATACCACGCCCGTAACTGCGGGGTTCAGCGCGTGAATGCCCTCAAGGATTACAAGCTCATTCTTTCCTCGGCGAAACTGTTCGCCGGGGATTTGCTTTTGGTTCACAAAGTCAAAAATCGGCTGGGTGAAAGTTTCCCCAAACCACATTTTTTCGAGATGTTCTGCCAACTGCTCGCTTTCGAGCCTGTTCGGCGACTCAAAATCCACCGTGCCGTCGGCTTCATAGACTGTACGCGGGTCGTCCATGGCGATGAAGTAATTGTCCATAGACATAGTGTAAGTCTTAAACCCGCGTTCGCACAGCAGTTCACGCAGGCGAAAAGCCGATGATGTTTTCCCTGAGCCGCTGGGCCCCGACAGTAGAATCACGGGCTTTTCGGCGGCATTGTCAATGAGCGACTGCGCGACTAAATCTAACTTTCGGCTGTATCGCTCTTCCGACTCTGCGACGAACTCGCGCTGCCCCGCCTCAAGCTTAGCATTGATTGTTTCTGTTGATAATACTCTCATTGCGCATTCTCCTTGTTAAAATCAGTAAACCGCCGAAAATTCAGCCGGCAAATACCGGAAGAAGTTTTCGGCGGTTGCCTTCTTCATTACATTTCAACCACGATTATGTTTTCTCCGTCGCTCAGCAAATCTTGCGAAATGAGCAGCCCCTCAACAGCAGTGCCGTTGACTGTTACAGATTTCGCGCCGCCTTGCGAGCCGTTGGGGTTGCGAACTTCGATGTTAAGTTTCTTGCCGCGGAAAGTTTTCGTCATGGTGAAGCCTTTCCAAGCACTCGGGATTGACGGGTTGATTACCAAGCCGCCGAGTTCCGGACGAAGCCCGAGGATTCCCTCAACCGAGCCAACCATCACAGTGGAAGCAGTTCCTGTCAGCCAGTGAACGTGTGCCCGCCCTGCGAAAGGCGAATCTTTACCCTCTACGAACTGCCCGTGAACATAAGGCTCAAGAATGCGGTGGTCAGAGTCATGCGTAGCGGGGCAAGCTTCTTTCCAATACTCGAAAGCTCTGTCGCCGCGACCTAAGAGCGACTCCGCGAGGATTACCCAACCTTGAGGTTGTGAGAAGATTCCCGCGTTCTCTTTTACGCAAGCAGGGAAGCAGTGCATGAGTGTAAGCCCGTGAATGCCGTGCTTCTCGTATGCGGGGTACATAACCATTACTCCGTAAGGGGTGTTCAGCTCGCGATATACCGAATCCATCGACGCCTGCGCTTGCTCGGGGGTGGAAATGCCCGAAATAACCCCCCAAGATTGCGGATTGAGCCACATAGACGCTTCAGGGTCGCCTTTTTGCCCGATTACCATTCCGTCTTCGGTGAACCCGCGAACCCAACGGTCGCCGTTCCAGCATTCTTTGTTGAAGGTCGCCGACAATTTCGCGCCGAGTGCGTCGAGTTCTGCGAGATATGCGCTGTCGTTTCGGGACTGCGCGTAGGTCTTCATGTTGTTAATCGCGTAGTAAAGCTGGAACGCAACAAACATAGATTCGCCTTTTTTGCCGAGGCGCAAACAGTCATTCCAGTCTGCGTGAAGCCCTGCGGGAAGCGCGTGTCCGCCAAGGTTATCCATGTTGAATTGAATCGCACGTTTCAGATGCTCGTACACGCTGCCCGATTCGCCGTTGTTGGCAAAGAAGATGTCTTTGTCAAGGAACGCAGTATCACCTGTCTCGGTGATGTATTTGTAGATTGTCGGGAAGAGCCACAGCGCGTCGTCCGCTCTGTAAGAGTCATGCTTGGTTTCAGCGTCATAACTCGGGTCGCCCGGTTTGTCCTCGTTCGGAGGGTTGTGTGTGTATTTGACAAGAGGCAACCCTGCTCCATTGGTAACTTGAGCAGTAAGCATAAATTCGATTTGCTTTTTCGCCATTTCCGGGTCTAAGTGGATTATACCCTGAATGTCTTGCACCGTATCGCGGTAGCCGAAGCCGTTACGCAGCCCGCAGTATTGGAAGCTTGCCGCTCTGCTCCAGATGAAAGTAATGAAGCACTGGTATGCGTTCCAAGTATTGAGCATGGCGTTGAAATTCTCATCAGGGGTGTTGACTTGCAAATTGCTGAGCTTTCCGTGCCAATAAGCTTTAAGAACTTCAAGTTCTTTCTCGCAGACAGAAACGTCAGAATATGCGGCAACGATTTTCGCCGCTTCCGATTCGGGTTTCTCGCCGACTAAGTAGACGAAGGTTTTGCTTTCGCCCGGTTGCAGAGTAACGTCTGATTGTAACGCACCGCAAGAGTTCCCGCAGTAGTTGAGGTCGCCTTTGAGTCCGCTTTCAATTCCCATAGGGTTTTGATAGCCGCGCCACGGCCCTACGAACTTGTCGCGGTCGCCGCAGAACGCGCTGACTTTTTCCCCTGCAAGCCCGAAGAAGCGTTGCTTGTTAGGGTCATTGAAGTTAGGGTTGTAAATCTGTCTGATGAAGGTATCGTGGAAGTAAGTCCGCGAAATGAACAAACTGTACTGGAGGTTGACTTGGTCTTGCTCATAATTCGGGTCGTTAGTGAACTCAACATAACCTGTTACCGAAAGGTTACGCGCCTTCGAGTCATTATTGGTGATTTTAACGCGCCAGACTTCATAAGTCGCGTTTTGGGGAACATAATACAGTGCGTCGGATTTAATCCCTGAGTACTCCGAGCTGATTGTCGTATACGCAGTACCGTGGCGGCACTCATACTTGCAAGAGTCAATCGGTTTGCTTACGGGCGCCCATGCACTGCTCCAAAAGTCGCCGGAGTCGCGGTCTTTAATGTAGGTGTAACGCCCCGGCTGGTCATTCGTGACCGAGTTAAAGCGGTAACGGATTACACGC
>WQXP01000049.1 GCA_009784765.1 Oscillospiraceae bacterium
AAAGCCAGACGTCGTCATCGAACTCAATGCGAACTCGCTCGCCGTCGCGATAGAGTGACTGTCTGTCGATTGAAATGCTTTCATGGAAAATCAAGTTGTCATAGTCGAAAATCATTGTGAAAGTGCCTGTTTCGACAATCGCGTTGATTGCATTGAGCCGTGTGTCCTCAAAGCCCATCTGCGGAACTTGTGTGGGCGGCGGAACAAGATTCGGCAAGCTTATAACGCTCCTGAGAACTTCCAATCCGTCGGAAATGCTCACAGAGCCGGATTTCGTGATTCCCGCTGCGCGTTTCGCATCGTCGGGGGTGCCTTCTACGCCCGCTGCAAAAGGCTCAGACCCGTCTATGACATTTGGAAGCCCTATGATGTAACGCAGAATGTGCAGTGCGTCCACGACTGTTACCTCACCGTCGCCATCAACGTCGCCGACACGGAAAGGCACTCGCGGGATTTCGCCGCCGTTTGCACTCGCTGTTAGGGGAATCTGCACGAGCAAAGCCGCGCCAATCAGGATTGAAGATATAAGTTTTTTCATTGAATATGTCCTCCGTATTATGTTATTATGCTCAAGATGATGTCAAGATTCGCCCTATGGGCTTATCTCTTCTTATGCTATTGTATCATATAATTCATCTTCTGTCAATGAGTTTTACAAAATTAAGTAAAACAAGAGCGATTTCCCCGCCCTTTAACTAAAGGAGCGGGGGTTCAGCACTGCCGCGACTGCACTCACTTCATCGCGGAGTGCAGCGTTCATGTGGCTCTCGCTGAACAGGAAATTATAGCTGAAGAAAACAACGCCGCTGTATTCGGGGAAATCGCGGACTAATTCGATTTGGCGGCGCAGAATCAACTTCTCGTCTATCCATTCACGGCGAGCTTCTCCTGCGTTTTTATCCTCCGCCCCGACTTTGTAGGCGGCAAGCCCGCAGTATAGCCGCGTTCGTGAGTTTTCTGACAACTGCGCCCACTGCCGCGCTGTTTCCTCGAAAGGCAGGGTAGGGTGAGCAAATCCGAAATAAATCTGGGGGATTATATAATCCGCAAAGCCGACATTTTGCGTCCACAGCGCGACATCAGCATAGAGCTTGTCGTGATTGTTCTCGAAACAAGCGGCAGGGCTGATTCCGAACAGCCCGTTAGGATTGCCCGCCTTTGCCGCACTATACATAAGCCGCACCATGGCGTTGATGTTAGCGCGGCGAAAATCGCCCAAGGAGGCATAGCTTTCGCCTAAGTCTGCGAACGCCGCCTCATCGAAGGAGCTTTCCGTCGTGGGGTAGAAATAGTCGTCAATGTGAATGCCGTCAATATCATACCTCTCACTGAGTTCGCGGACACCGTCTGCAATCAACTCACGGACTTCCGGGTAAGCGGGGTTGAGATACCAGTTCCCCCGGTGTTCGACGATATAACGACCGCGCTTTTCATCGCACCTGTACCACTGCCCGATGAGGTAATCCTCCGATACCGAAGCAATATCCGCGCTGTGCTGAATCCGCATGGGATTGAGCCAACCATGGAAGGATATTCCGCGCGCCTGTGCTTCTTCCAGCATGATTTCGAGCGGGTCAAAAGGCGTGTTTCCCCCGGGAACTCGCCCGAGAGTTCCCGCTGCGAATTTCGACCAGGGAAAGTAATCAGAGGCGTACAGCGCGTCTCCGAAAGGGCGAAGATGCACATACACCGTGTTTATGCCGAAAGCGGCGCAGTTGTCCAGCATTTCTGAGAAGGCGGCGCGAAACTGCTCAGAGGTTTGCGGGGTGTGGCTGTTTCGCCCGTAAACCCGCCCTTGAGAGAATACCCCTGTCAGCTCGATATAAGAAATCCAGACACCGACGACGCCATCGTGATTGAGTGTGCGGTAAAATCCCGCGTCGGCAAGTGTCGGCGGCGTTTCGGGTGTTTCAGAATGCCCCGACGGCGGCGACTGCATGAGAAGCCCCGCCTGTGTGTCGTCAAGGCTCTCACCCGGGGGCCCGGGCGGCTCGGGAACACAGGCGGTAAGCATAACCGCAGATAAAAGCACGAGTGCTGTGATTAAAGTTATCATTCTTTTCATAAGATTAGTATACCACAGTTACCCCTAAAAGTCAACTTGTGCAAGTTGCACAAAAATTCCTCCTGTTATGAGGGGAAAAGGGGCTGTTTTTTGTTCAAAACGCCGAATAAATGCGTATATAGAAAAACATAGTTGACACGCCCTTAAAATTATGTTATAATATAGAGTACTTAGAAGTATAACACTCGGAAAGGAGCGTGGTTTCCATGGCTATAGAAGTTTTCAAGAGGCTTGAAATCAAGTATATCATGACTGCGGAGAGGTATAAGCACATAACCGAGTTCTTGACGCAATACATGAATCTTGATGAGTTCAATCAGGGCGGGCAATTTTATTCGATTGCCAACATTTACTATGACACGAATGACCATCACATCATTCGAACGTCGATTGCCAAGCCCAAGTACAAAGAAAAGCTGCGCCTTCGCGCATACGGCGTGCCGGAGCTTGAGGATAAGGTTTACCTTGAAATCAAAAAGAAGTATAAGGGCATTGTTTACAAACGGCGGGTTACAATGAAGCTCTGTGAGGCGTATGACTTCATTAACTCGCGGCAACCCCCTCAGGAGAACACACGACAGTTCGTGAGAAGCCAAGTGTTCGCGGAACTCAAGCACACCCTTGATTTCTATAAACCTGTTCCGATGATTTATCTTGCTTATGACAGGATTGCGTATTTCGGAAAAAACCCTGAGGAAGGCGGCCCGGGGCGTGATTTGCGGATTTCTTTTGACTTCAATGTGAGAACACGGCGCAGTAACACGGGGCTTGAAATCGGCGACCACGGTGAGCAGCTTCTGCCGGAGAACAAGGTGATTATGGAAGTCAAATCCGCGACACCGCTGCCACAATGGCTGCTTGACTATTTTGCGGAACACGGAATGCGCCGCGGAAGCTTCTCCAAGTATGGGCAGGAATACAAACGCTTCGTTGCACGCCAGCTTAATGCGGGCAAGTCGATTCTTGACCCTGAGGTAATCCCCGGCATTCACACAGAGCAAAAATCTGCGGAAGTTTCCGCACAGGCTTAACATGACAAACAAAACAACATTATTTACTAAAGGAGAACAATAACTATGTCAACACTACTTACAACGATGGCAATTGAACCCGGCGAGCGTGCTGTTACAGAGGGTACAACCGCGACACTCAGCGACCTTTTTGCTAACATTGCAGGCTTCAACAACATTATCGTGGCAGACTATGCAGGGCGGCTTCTCAACCACACACAGGCGTTCTTCGCGGTTATGATTGTTGCCCTCGCCATGGGCGTGATTATGAGCCTTCTGTACAAGGGCGTTACCAAAAAAGGCACACCTTCACAGAACTTCGCGATTACCCTCATGCTTTTGCCCCCTGTTATCGCGGCAGTCGTTTTCCTGATTGGAACTAACATTGCGGCGGCGTTCTCTCTTGCAGGGATTTTCTCGTTCACCCGCTTCCGAAGTGCGGCGGCGAACTCGAAAGACCTTTCGTTCATCTTCGTTACCATGGCAATCGGTATTGCCTGCGGGATTGGTTATGTTTCCCACGCTGTTGCAATCAGTGCGTTGCTTTGCTTCCTGCTGTTAGTCCTCAGCATTACTAACTACGGCGAGTCTAAGAGCGAGCCGAAAATCCTGCGTATTAACGTCCCTGAAAGCATTAGTTACGGCGAAATGTTCACCCCGATTTTCGAGAAATACTCTTACTCTTGGGATTTGATGCGCGTCAAACTCGTTGACCTCGGCGCAACTTATGAAGTTTCCTACTCTATCGCTTTGAAGCTCGGTATCAATGAGAAGGAAATGATTGACGAACTTCGCACACGTAACGGAAACCTCAACATCACCCTCATGCTCGCGAAACGCGACGACAGGGTTCAAATGTGAAGTAAAAGAAGAGCGATTCCGCCGCAGAAGCGGCTCTGCCGCTTCGCAGGCGGATAGCTTGACATCACAAACATATAAGTATCGACGGACAGACCGTGTAAAAACACGGTCTGTTCTTACCTACTCAATGTAAAATCTACGTAAAGCAAAAGAAGAGCGATTCCGCCGCAGAGGCGGCTCTGCCGCTTCGCAGGCGGATAGCTTGACATCGTAAACCAAGAAGGGAGAATAATCATGAGCTTTTTAGATACCAAACTCAAGAAAATTATTGCAATCTCAATCGGAGCCGCCGTGTTAGCCGGTTTAATCATCGCAGGGGTTTTTCTTTTCGGAGACGATGACGTTCCGCCACAGCTTACCACCCCGGACCCGGACAACTCACGTGATGAGCCAATCGAAGATGAGCCGACGGAGGCAGGTTCTCTGCGGCTGCGTCATGAGGGGGAGGGATTGTTCTCATGCCCCGAAACGGTCGAGGATAGGATTTTAGTCGTTCCTAAAGCGGACGGTTCTTTCGAAATCAGCTTCTTAGTCGAGGGTGCGAACAAAGGTGTTATCGACGCGCAGTACATTGAAGTTCGCGAAAACGGCGAGCGAATCATCGAATTACCCGGCGAACGAGTGATGATTCTGCCGAACCTTGAGGCTTTGTTCGACGCACCGCCCATCAATAACCCGACTGAAGAGCCGGGTACCGGGACAACTTCGACCGGCCCTTCTCAGCCTACTCAGCCTAATCAGTCTACTTCGCCAAATCAGCCGGAGCAGCCGCAACTGTATTCAAACGTGATTACCCTCAGCGGAAGAACAGCCACTGCCGACGCTTCCGAGAGCGCGGTGCGTGTCGAGGAAAACAGCAGAGGCGTTCTGAACATTCGTATTCGCCGCCCCGGTGAATATACCATTCGCGGAACGCTGGCTAACGGCGCGATTACTGTGGGATATAACGAAAACTATCCCGGAGGTGCTGTTACGTTGATTTTAGACGGCGTTGACATTACCAGCCCCGAAGGCCCTGCTATTCGTGCGTCTTCTGCTGTTGACGCGCTGACAATCAGGAACGCCTCGGGCAAGACCAATCATCTGCGGGACACTCGCGACCCGAGACCCGATGCCGATGAGGGTGCAGACGGGCCTGACGGCGGTGAAGACGAAGTCGAGAATACAAGAAACGCCGCGTTGTTCTCACGGGCAGCGTTGACAATTACCGGGAGCGGAACGCTTAACCTCTATGGCGGATATGCTCACGGCGTTCATGCCCGTGCGACTTCTCTTGAACTCAACAATGCGCGTGTAAACGTCGTTTCGGCACACGCGAATGGGCTGCGTTCGCGTCACGCCATGACAATCAGCGGCTCGACTGTTAATATCACCGCGAACGCTAAGGGCATTCGTGCGGCAGGGGCGCAACACGGCAATATCATCATTCGCAGAGGCTCGAACATTACCATCAACAGCGGTACTGATGCAATCCACGCTGATGTAAACATCAATATCTTAGACGGGAACACTCGCGTTACTGCAACCGTTGCGCGGGGTTGGAAAACAGGGCCTGCACTCAACGGCGACAGCAGAGTCGGTGTTCGTGCTTCGGGCGACATTAACGTCAACGGCGCGACTATTGTGATTGATGCGGCGGAACACGGCTTCAACACTTCCGAAGCAGTCAACATTACCGGAGCGACTGTTACTGTTACGGCGAACCAGCGCGGCATTCGCGGAAGGCACGGCGTTGTACTCAGAAACTCCACCACTCGCGTTGAAATGAGTAACATCGGAATCCACGGCGGCTCAGTAGCGGGCAGGTCGCGCATTGTAATCGAGGGCGGCACTACTCACGTTCACTGGATACAAAATGCCTTTAACGCGAGGCTTCCCGGGCAAGCTTATCCTGACCCTTCGACTTTTACCCATTCTATCTGCCCTGTAGGCTGCCACTGACTTTAACTCCATGAATAAATCCCCCCCTTTTTGCCAACACTAAAGGCAAAAGGGGGGGATTTTTTCGTATGACAACAATCAACATCATCGGAAGAGAATCGGACAAGGCACTTGAAGAACTCATACTCACACAACTCACCCAAACCTACAGGGTTACTTATGTCAAGAACAAGAGCCTTGTTCAGGCAGGGCAGGGGTATGAGCTGTTAATCGCGGACTTCACGGAGCTGAAATCGCTCTTTGTTCCGCAGTGTCTGCTGATTATGAAAAACGGCGGCAGTGTTCCTAACATTTCTTTTCCCGAAAGCACAATCGTAGTCGCAAGCTCAGACAATCGTGAGCAATTGCTTGCACTCAAAGACCTTAAATGCACTGTGATTACCTGCGGCGGTAGTGAAAAAGACACGCTGAGCTGCTCGAGTTATGGCAGCAACGCACTCATGGTTTCCTTGAACCGTGAGATTGTCGCGTTCTCGGGGCGGAGCATTTTACCTCTCGAAATGCCGCTGAAACTCTGCAAATCGCCGAAAGACATTTATTACCCCCTCGCCTTTACTGCCCTGCGTCTAATTCTCGATGATTTTAATTCCGACTTGGGAAAGCTTATCGGGCGGGATTAAAACATCGGCTTCAGCTTTTCGACCAAAGCCTTATCTAAGTGGCTTTTTTCGCACATATCGTCTATTATCGCCCAGACTTTTTCGGGGGGCATAGTATCGCGATAAGGACGCTGTTCCGTCAATGCTTGATAAACGTCGCAAATTGGCATTACCCGCTCGAGTTCGCTCAGCCGCGTAGCGTCTGTGCGGTGCGGATACCCTGTGCCGTCTAACTTTTCGTGGTGATTCGCTGCGTAATTCGTGATTTCTTCAAAGCCGTCGATTTGCTCTAAAATCTTGCGGGTGTAGTAAGTGTGCTTGTTTATTTCGAAGCGTTCGTCGGGGTCCAGCCTGCCGTTTTTGTGCAGAATATCGACTGACACGGCTAATTTCCCTATGTCGTGCAGAAGCCCCGCAATGTAGAGTTTGTTTTGCGTCGCCGTGTCATACCCCAAGTGAGCGGCGGCTTTTCGTGCAAGCTCCGCGATTCCGTGAGAGTGGGTGTAAGTAAAGGGACTCTTCTTGTCGATTATGTCCGCGAAACACAGCGCGAATTTCTCCACATCTTCATACCCGTAGAACACATCATCATCGACTATAGCCTTGTCCGACAGCGCGTACTTTGTTTCGTGGTTGAAGTAATCAAGCAAGAAAGACTCGCGCTTGAGCAGTTCCTCCAAAACTGTGAGCAAGCCGGGCGCGAAAAGCTTCCTGACGCCCTCAACCCAGCCGCACACTTTCAGGAACAGGCTGTGGTCGAACGTAGCAGCGGACTTTCCGAATTCATCATCGAAAGCACTCGCCAAGCAGATGATTTGCGCACTCTGCGAAATCTCGTCCCCCGATAACTTAAACAGCCCCGAGCCGTCGTAAAACTCGTGATGTTCTAACACACTCTGCGGAATCGAAGGCGGCAAAGGCAGCTTTTTCAGAAGCTCCTCTCCGTCTAAGCAGTGGGGAACCATCTCATAAGTATTGCTCAGTGCAATGTCATGGAGCAGTGCCGCGTAATAAAGCTCCATGATTGTGTTTTCGTCCATACCCGAAGCCCGCCCGAGCATCACAGATAAGTATGCTGTGCTTTTCGAGTGTGAAAGATTGTTTTTTCCCGCAATGTCTAATGCGTAAGAAAGCCCGAATATAAGCGAATGCCTGCTGATTTTCATGATATTGTTCTCCTTTCGATTTACTCTCTACTATCCATTATACACCAACTCCCGCGAAAAGTCAAGCGACTTTTCGCGGGAGATTTTGCTGCTTACCAAACTTGCACAACCCCCCCCCCGAGA
>WQXP01000050.1 GCA_009784765.1 Oscillospiraceae bacterium
AATCGTTACAATCAAGCAACGAGATTCCCATGGTTACTGTGCGAATGTCAAGGTTCTCGTTACGAATCATCTGTATTGTTTCGAATATATCATTATGATTAAGCATACATAAAAATCCTCCGCAAAAACTGTCAATTGTCAATTGTCAATTGTCAACTGTCAATTGTCAAATCCTGTGCATGGAATTAAAAATATCCTCGTGCAATACGTGGACTTCCATTGCCATTGCCTTTCCGCAAGCGCGGAGCTTTTCCGACAGCTTGCCGAACTCTTCGCGGCTCTCGGAAATATCCGCGAGCATAGTCATAACAAACAAATCCTGCATGACTGTCTGGGACATATTCGTGATGTTGACGTTTGCTTCAGCGCAAACCGCCGTGATTTTCGCTAAAATGCCCACTGTGTCTTTTCCTGTTACCGTTATTACCGCTCTCATAGAATTACCTCTCTTTCAAGCGTCTGCAGGAGCAAATGAATTGCCCCTGCCGGACGCCCTCATTTTGCTTCCTTATACGCCACTATATTCATGTCGATTTTGCCCTCATCAGAGATTGTGATAATCCCGTAAGTCGGGCGGTTGCCTCCGCGTGGGCGGTCTAAACTCCCGGGATTCATGATATACAGCGAGTCGATTTGCTCTGTCCTGTAGATATGTGTATGCCCGAACAGCGCAATCTTGCACCCGAATGAGCGTGCTTTTTCGGAAATCCGCTTCAAGCTCCAGTGAACATCATAGTTATGCCCGTGTGTGCAGAAGATTTTATGCCCCGCTATTTCGACAACACAGTCGTCTTTATAGTCGGCAAAGTCGGAGTTTCCGCGGACATATGCGAACTCAAGGTTAGGGTATTTCTTGGCATACTCGTTCGAAATGTCGGTTATTTCGAGCAAGCCGTCCCCAAGGTGAATGAACAAGTCAGAGTCTAAGTTGCGGTCAATGGCATCTTTGAGCCGCCCATAGTTTCTGTGAGTATCGGAAAACACTGTTATTTTCATAATGAAACCTTTTCTTTCGTGAATTTGTAATTTATATCTATTTTACCACATATGTATGTTAAAAGTCAATAGAAAACGAGGTACTTTTTTATGAACATGGAAAAATTGCTGAAAACGGCAGCTTCGAACCTCAAGCTTGAGCCAAACGAACTCAAGGAACTGCTAAGCAAAGGCGACGTAAACACGATTATGTCAAAGATGGACGGCAAGGACGCTCAGCGGCTCAAAGACGCTTTGGCAGACCCGAATACCGTGAAACACCTCAAAGAAACCCCGGAAGTCGCTAAAATGATGAAAGAGAATCAACCGTAGGGGCGACCGTCCCCGGTCGCCCGCGATACAGGGGCAATCTACGCGGTTGTCCGGTTTGAAGAGGTGAACGCCCTATGGACATGGCAAAACTCTTGCAGATGATGATGGCGGGCGGCATGGGCGACGGAAACTCCGACAGCAGTTCTGAACCCACACCGCCGCCCGAGCCTGACACCGCTTCCGGAAATACAGACAGCGCAGACTCAGGCGGCTTCGGCGATTTCGGGAGCTTTTTCGAAAATATTGACTTCGATATGATAATGAAACTCGGCGATATGTTTTCACAGATGAACAAGCCTGACAAGAACTCTGCCCTTTTGACCGCACTCAAGCCGCATTTACAGGAAGAAAAACACCACAAGGTAGATACCGCCATGAAAATCTCTCGCATGATTACGCTTTTACCGCTGCTGAAAGACAGCGGTGTATTAGGAAAACTGTTCTAAAAATGGGGGTTCCCCCCATACCCCCAAAATCTGCGCAGGGAAACCCTGCTTGATTTTTTATTTCTAAATTAAGGAGAAGAAACATGAATCTTGAGAAAAAAATCGCCGAATATGCACAGGAGGCAAAACGCATGGCGCAAAAAAGCAACAACTACGAAAAAGCTCCTTCGGAAATTGAGGATAACACCTTCGATTTTGATGAAGTTAGGTTCGAAGAAAACGAATCGGAGAAAGAAGCCGAAAACAATTACGCAGAAAACGATTACGACGAAAATTCCGACGACGATTATGACGAAAATGAATCTGATTACGACGAAAACGAATCTGATTACGACGAAAACGCCGAAAATTCCGATGACGATTATGACGATGATTTAGAAGACATCCTCTTTGAAGAAAACGAGGACGAGTTCGAGGGAAACGAGGCGGAGTCGGACGAGGAGTTCGAGGACGACGACGAGGAGGATTTCATGGAAAACGAGTCGGAGAACGAGTCGGAGAACGAGTCGGAAAACGAGTTGAAAAACGAGTCGGAGAACGAGGAAGACACGAAGCTGAAGACAGAAAAGCCGAGCTTCGACGACTTCATCAGCAGGAAGCCTCCAACCTGGGACAAGAAGAACCGCTCATGAATCTGCCCCTTGATTTGCCCCTCGGATTATCGAAAAGCCTGTCGAAAGACTTTTTGCAAAATCTGCTCAAAGACCCTGACAACGTGTTGATTTTGGCTCTGCTGCTCATTCTCTGGAAAGAAAAAGCGGACAAAAGCCTGCTCATCGCGTTGCTGGCGATTTTGTTGATTGAGTGAAGTTCCCGAAAAGTACCCGGGGGCTGCGGTATTACCCGCGCCCTCTGAACATAGTCGCATTACCGAGCAGCTGTGTACTGTAGAGCAGCAGCACGTCTGCGCCGCTTTCGAACTCCACGAAGCTGTCGAGAATCCGCCCGTCGATATAGCGCAAGTCAATCAGCACGACTGTGTCGTAACTCGCGGACAAGGCTAACAGCGGCGCGATACTCGACGCGAAAGAGTCGCGGAAAAGGTAGAGTGTTCGCCCGGTGTTGTTGTCGGTGTTTTCGAGCCACAGGATTGGCTGAGGCCCGCGCAAAAATACGCTGTAGGGGTCGGAGGAATTGAGCATCTGTTCAGAATAAACCTCACCCTCTATAAGAATCGGACGCATTTCGAGGGCACTCTGCCTTTCGTCCAAGTAGAATCCGCGTACATTCGGGGCGTGGCGGATTTGCATAACATCAGGGCGTAACGGCAGAGCAAATTGTCTGTAATAAACCCCGAAAAAGCCACCGAGTTCGCTAATATTGGTGATTGGCGGTGGCTCAAAACTCATAGCAGCCGCGAGTGTTTCAATCACGCCGCCCTCTCGTGAGAGCCGCGTTTGGCACCAGTGCAAATCAGTTCGATAGAAGTCATCGGCTGTCAGCGCGGGGGTAATGTCAATCGTCGTTACATAAGGCGGGAGTTGCGCCTGTACAAGTTCTGCGGCGCGGTGAGGATTACCTGCAACGCGAGAATGCGCGGTGTAATGGCTCTTTTCGGGAATGACGGTTAAATATACCTTTGCGTCGTCGGGGAACAGCTCAAACATAGTTCCGAGCCGCCGCCCGCTTTCGCTGATTTGCCCGGCGATTTGCGCTTCACTGCGTTGCTCAAACCGAGAAATTCCGTAGCGGCTGTCATAGAAAAGCCCGCCCGAGTCAAGGTTTCGAAAAACATAAAAAGTCGTGAATGCGCGAACTGTATGAAGCTGCTTGGAAATCCACGACGCTTCGTGCAAGCTGATTGTGTCAGTTATAAACGCCGTGCTTACGAACAGACACACAGCGAGAGGGACTGAACTGAGCCGCCGAACAGCACGAGTTCGGCAAATCCGCTTTAGGAACTTAGCGGGAATCCCCGTTGCGCCGATTGCGGCGGCTGCCAGCACAAAGGCGTAGCTATGCAAATAGTACAGAGAGAACACACCACTAAAGCTCTGCAGAGTGAACACTGCAGAGCCAAATTGTAGTATTTTCTGAATGCCGCCCCACGCCGCCTCATGGAAAAGAGCGATGCTCGCCGCAATCGCAGTGAGATTTGCCCACAGCGGAATCTTGCGAATCCACGCTGCCGCAGTTATGAAACAGAGTTTCCCTAAGCGCAGTATGCTCTTTGACGCGAGAGAAGAGCTGAGGTTTCCCGGAAGCTTGAATCCGAGGGCTGAAGCCAATCCGAGTGCCATGTCGCCATATCCCGCAAAGTCATAATAAAGCTTGAGTATGAATGCAAACGCCATCAGCCCAAGTGCCAGCAGACTCTGCTCATCGGAAGCCGCAAGCACTTCGATTAACATTCCGAGAGTGCTGCCCATGAGAACTTTCATGGCAAGCCCGATTATAAACCGCCTTAGCCCTCTTGAAACACCCGAGAAAGTCGGTCGCCTGTAAAACTTCATACAAGCTCGATTATGCCGCCGTCGCCGCCGTCAATGCCGTCTTCGCCCATGTCAATTTCGCCCATTCCGCCGCCGAACCCGAAACCGCCGTCCCCGTCTCCGAAATCTAAGTCGCCTTCGTGGAACAGATTGACTGTTGCATCTGCGCCGAGAATCGCTTCAAAAGCCCCTGCAATCGCGTCAGACTGAATTTCGTCCGCCGCAGCTACAAGGACGAAGTTCCCTGCCTGCATAGTCGCGGCAGTTGCGGGGAATACGCAAATCCATTTGCCGGGGTCATAGTTTTCTGCGATTAAATACGCGAGTTGTTTCGCGTCCGCCGCGTCGTTGGTCTCGATTAAAACCATCTCGAAAGGAGTAGTCATCATCGCCGCCATTTCGCGGACTGCGTCAACTGCAAGCTTATCGAACTGCGATTGTTCCACGCCTACGATGAACTCCGCATCAAAAGCGGGGGCGTCAGGCAAAGGCGGGAGAAAAGGCTGGATTTGGTCGAAGCCCTCTAAGCTTTTGTTTGCTTCCTCCGCGATTGCTGTGAGAAGCGCGTGCAAATCATCATACTCGTGTTCGATTTTGTCAGCGGGTGTTACAGGGGAAGTACTGCTGCTTTGAGGTTCAGAGCCGTTCGCAGCCTCTGTTGTGTTTGTCGGCTCTGAGCTGCCTCCTGCTCCTGTGCCTGTGTCTTCACACGCGGTGAATGCCGCACTCGCGATTAGGGCTAATGCAATCATCGCCCCTGTGATTTTTCTTGTTTTTCTGATTTTCATGGATTTTGAATCCTCCTATAGTTATATTATACTTATTAAAACGCTCGTGAGCTTTAAAAAGTTTCCTGTCTGCGAATATTATTCTAACATTTTTTTGAGTTCCCGCAGTTCTGTCAACGCCTCAAAGGGCGTGAGGTTGTTTAAGTCAACCGCCCTGAGGCGGCTGATTGCGCTGTCCCGCGCTAACAGCGTGAAGTCAATTTGCGTTTCGCTTTCTTCTTCCTGCGCTAACTGTTGCTCAAGTTCGATTTTGTTCCCCAGTTCCATCTGCGCAAGAGTCCTGCGAGCGTTGCTGAGGACACTCTGCGGGACTCCTGCAAGTTTCGCGACTTCTATCCCGAAACTGCGGTCTGTTCCGCCGCTGACGATTTTGTGCAGAAAAGTCAAGTCCTCCCCGCGCTTAGCGACACTCACACTCAGATTGAAAACCCCGGGATTATGCTTTTCCAACTGAACTAACTCGTGATAATGGGTCGCGAAAAGCGTCTTGCACCCGATTTTGTTGTTAATCTGTTCCGCGACTGCTTTGGCGATGGAAACACCGTCATAGGTAGAAGTTCCTCGCCCGATTTCGTCGAGAATCACAAAGCTGTTCACCGTCGCGTCCCGCAGAATTTCGGCGACTTCTAACATCTCCACCATAAAAGTAGATTGCCCCGAAGCCAAGTCATCACTCGCCCCTACGCGGGTAAAGATTTGGTCTGCAATCCCGAGACGTGCAGATTTCGCGGGAACAAAGCTTCCGATTTGCGCCATAATGACAATCAGCGCGATTTGCCGCATATACGTAGATTTCCCCGCCATATTCGGGCCTGTGATTATCCCTAAGCGGTTTTGAGACTTCTTGCAAGAATCCAAGCGGCAGTCATTAGGCGTGAATGCGACAGTATCAGGCAGCACTTTTTCGACTACCGGGTGGCGGGAATCTTTAATGTCAATCACGCCGTCAAGGCTTATTTCGGGGCGGCAGTAATTCTCACGGATTGCCGTATCTGCCAAAGCGCAAAGCACATCAATTTCGGCAATAGCTCGCGCCGTTGTGTGAATACGCTCGAGAGCCGCTTCCAAGAACGCCTTAACATCTTTGAGAATCTCCGCTTCAAGGGCGATTGCTTTGTCTTTCGCCGAAAGAATGTCTTCCTCCACCCGCTTGAGTTCATCGGTGATATACCGCTCTGCGTTCGTGAGAGTCTGCTTGCGAAAATACCCCTCAGGGGGTTCAGCATTAGCAAGAGCCGCCCGCGATATTTCGATATAATAGCCAAACACACGATTATATCCGACTTTGAGGCTGCTAATCCCCGTTGCCGCCTTCTCCCGTGCTTCGATTTCGCAGAGGAGCTTTTCGCCTCCGCCCGCAAGTTCGCGCAGACGGTCAAGCTCTGCATTAAAGCCATTCGCGATATACCCGCCGTCTTTAACAGTTGCAGGAGGTTCGGGAGTAATCGCGTTTGCAATCAGCGCATTTATGTCCCCAAGGGCGTCAATGTTCTGCTCAAGGTTGCACAGCAGTTTCCCGGAATTACCCGCGAACCCGGTCAACAACCGCTTAATCGCAGGCAACGTGCCGCAAGCCTGCCCGAGTGCGTACAAATCTCGCGGATTAGAGGTCTTGTACACTACCCGCGATATGAGCCGCTCAAGGTCGTAAATGCCGCCCATAGCCTCACGGATTTCGCCGAGACGCGGCGAATGGCGCGTCAGTTCTTCCACCGCGTCAAGCCGCCCGACTATGGTGAGATGCTCCGCGAAAGGCTCGCTAATCAGCTCGCGCAGACGACGGCGCCCCATTGCAGTTTTTGTGCGGTCAAGCACCCACAGAAGCGTTCCGCGCTTCTCACGTGTTCGCAGAGTTTCGGTCAGTTCAAGATTTCGCCGCGTGTTTACCCCGATTCGCAAACGTGCTTCAGGGTTGCCGACTGCCGCCGCGCCGCCGCCGCCGACTTTGAGGCTCGTGAAACGTACCTCTACTCTTTTTTGCGTGAAGTCAATATACTTAATCAGTGCAGCCAACGCGCCGACAGCGGAATCGTCCGCTACTGATACAGAACCAAGATTAGCAAGCCGCGCCGTAACAAAATCCCGTTCCGGAACGAAATATGCCTCCATCGCGACTTCGGCTAAACATCGCACTCGCTCCCGCAGGAAGTCCCCCGTTTGGCGCATATCCATGAACGCGGCGTTGAACATAACTTCAGCGGGCATGAACTTCGCGATTAGGTCAATCACCTCTTGTTCACCCGACAATCCCGCCCCGTGAACATACAATGCGCCTGTAGACAAGTCCGACGCGGCTACTCCCGTTACGCCGCTTGAGTCCCGATAAAAGCTCATGAGATAGTTGTTTTTATCTTCATCTAAGAAAGACTCTTGCGTAATTGTCCCCGGGGTAATCAGCTTAGTAACTTCTCGGTGGATTTTGCCTTCCTTTTCTAACTGCTCACACATGGCGACTCTATACCCGGCGCGAATAAGCTTGCGTATATAGTTCTCTGCGCTGTGGTGCGGAACACCGCACATAGGCGTGCCTTGCCGCGCCGTCAAAGTCAGCGATAGTTCGCGGGACATTTGCTCTGCGTCTTCAAAGAACATTTCGTAAAAATCCCCAAGCCGATAGAACAGCACATACCCGGGATGCATGGCTTTAATGTCTTTATATTGCTG